>JAQBOT010000222.1 GCA_028287885.1 Pedobacter sp. | reverse complement strand
GTTTTTGCACAGCAATTTGGCTTAAACTATAGCTCGCAGCGATTTACTTTTGATTTCGGTGTGATATTTAAGACTAAGGAAGTAAAAAGTAGAGCAAAGGCACATCAATATGGATCAATAACCATGTGCTACAGGTTTAATTAACAGTGTGTTAGTTGTTAATCCCATTCAGGGCGCTTCCGGAGTTCTTTTTTGAACCCTGTTGATTGCTTATTTGCAAGTCTTTTCTTTATAACAGATTTGGGCACCTTGGTCGGTCTCCGCACTTTAGGTACGTGGAGCGCTGCTGACAATACGGTTAAAAGCTTGAATACCGTTGTCTCTTTATTGCTGAGCTGACTTCTATCCTCTTGTGCAACAATATGCAACTTCCCATCCCGATCTAAGCGACCTTCAAGTTTTTTAAGCAGCAGCTTTCTTTGCTCCTCGGAGAAACATTCAGCTTCGCGAAGGTTGATGATTAGCTCTACTTTACTTGAAACCTTATTTACATTCTGTCCACCTTTGCCACCGCTCCTGGAAGTCTTGAATGTTACTGCCTTGAGAAGGTCTTCTTTAGATGGAATCATTCCCAAAAATAAAGTTATTTGAAGAATCATTGTTGAAAATAAGCCAAAATATTAACTTTGCAGTAATGAGAAAAAACCTGGTAATTGCGATAGATGGATACTCATCCTGCGGAAAAAGTACATTGGCGAAAGCGTTGGCAAAAAAGCTAGGTTTTATTTATATTGATAGTGGTGCCATGTACAGGGCCGTTACGTTGTATTTTATTCGTAACGAAGTAAATATCAATGATCCTGCAGCAGTACAAAACGCACTGGATAATATAGAGCTGAACTTTCACGCCAGGGATTACAATTCTCACATTACATTAAACGGAGAAGAAGTTTCCGAAGAAATCAGGCAGATGCAGGTTTCCGGATATGTTAGTGAAGTTTCTGCAAACAAGCAGGTACGCGTGGAGATGGTCAGGCAACAGCAACGCATGGGCAAATCCAAAAACATTGTTATGGATGGCCGAGATATTGGCACAGCGGTTTTCGAGGATGCACAAGTAAAATTGTTTATGACTGCGGATCCTAAAGTTCGAGCTGAACGCAGGTTTAATGAATTGCAGAGCAAAGGAGATCAAGTAACAACACTTGAAGAAGTATTCGAAAACCTAGCTCATCGTGATTATGCAGATACAACGCGCAAAGAAAGTCCATTGGTGCGTGCAGAGGATGCAATTATATTAGACAATACCGAATTGACGCCAGAAGAGCAGTTGAAGTTTGCTTTGGATAAGGCTACGCCATTTCTGGAAGTTATCTCTTAGTCGATCATTTTTGGCGGTATTGCAAGGTATTGGTGTTGCTGATTATCGGAGCTGGTTCCGCTTTCTACCTATGAACAGCACGTTGCATCTCTGCAAGAATTAGTCTTCCTTTTACTTCATTTCTATTTTATCAAGGGAAATGCTTAAATCCATGCAAGCGCATACGGGTCATTACCTTTGTGCTGTTTAGGCTAAAGAGAAATGTTAACCACGCATTTTGTTTGTCTTTAACTTTACAATCAACATAAGAAGTAAAAGCCGCTAAGGTTGGATTTGTCACTGATCTTGTCCTTCCCTGCCTTCTTTCTGTATTATTGGTAAAGAAGACCTAACAAACAGTGGACTGTTATTTGGCCCGCGACAACTGGCACTCAAAATGCCGATCAAATCGCGTTTATTATGCGCCAAATGATTCAAAATCAATAAGATTATTAAAAATTCTTTTCTTTAAAAATATAAATTCTTATCTTTGTTGTCCCTCACGGGAAAAGGAGATTAAATTTTTAATGGCAAAAAAACAAGTAGCAGAAAAAGAACTAGAGGCTAAAAAAGCCGAATTGCAAGGTGCAGACGCTCGTCTGACCGAGAAAGAAACCGTTGAATCAGAAGCTGATACAATGTCGATCGAAGCGATCAAATCATCATTAGCAACTCCAGATCAAGATTTTGACTGGGATGCAGACGACAAAGCCTTCGGGAATTACAGTGACGACGACCGTAAAAAGTTTGAGAACATGTATACCGATACTTTCAATCAAATCAATCAAGGTGAAATCATTAGCGGTATTGTTGTTTCAATTAACAACAAAGACGTAGTATTGAACGTAGGATTTAAATCTGACGGATTGGTATCTACATCTGAATTCCGTGATACACCTGATCTAAAAATTGGCGATACTGTTGACGTTTTCGTGGAAGCACCTGAAGATGCGAATGGCCAATTAATCTTATCTCGTAAGAGAGCTAAAACCCAAAGATCTTGGGAGTCTATTAATGAGGCTCTTGAAAACGACAGAATCATCAACGGATTTGTTAAAAGCCGTACTAAAGGTGGTCTTATCGTTGACATCATGGGTGTTGAAGCGTTCTTACCTGGTTCTCAAATTGACATTAAACCTATCCGTGATTACGATGTTTATGTTGGAAAAACTATGGAATTCAAAGTTGTTAAGATCAACCATGAATTTAAAAACGTAGTTGTTTCACACAAAATCTTGATCGAAGACGATTTAGAGAGTCAAAAAGTTGAAATCGTATCTAAACTTGAAAAAGGTCAGGTATTGGAAGGAACTGTTAAAAACATTACTGACTTCGGTGTATTTATCGATTTAGGTGGTGTTGATGGTTTACTTCACATTACTGATATTTCATGGGGCCGCATAGAGCATCCAAAAGAAGTATTGAGCTTAGATGAGAAAATCAACGTTGTTGTTCTTGACTTCGATGATGAGAAAAAACGTATTGCATTAGGATTAAAACAATTGACTCCTCACCCTTGGGAAAGTTTAGATACTAACTTAGCTGTTGGATCTAGAGTTAAAGGTAGAATTGTTACTGTTGCTGATTATGGTGCTTTCCTTGAAATCATTCCTGGTGTTGAAGGTTTAATTCACGTATCAGAAATGTCTTGGTCGCAAAACCTACGCAGCCCACAAGAATTCTTGAAAGTTGGCGATGAGATCGAAGCTGAAGTTCTTACTTTAGATCGTGATGACCGCAAAATGAGCTTAGGTATTAAGCAGTTAACTCAAGATCCTTGGCAGAATGTTGCTGAAAGATACCCTATCGGAAGCAAGCATACTGCAGTTGTTAAGAACATGACCAACTTCGGAGTATTTGTTGAAATTGAAGAAGGTATTGATGGTCTAATCCATATTTCTGATCTTTCATGGTCTAAGAAAGTTAACCACCCTAATGAATTCACTAAAGTTGGTGATACTTTAGCAGTTGTTGTTCTTGAATTAGATGTTGAAAGCCGCAAGTTAAGCTTAGGTCACAAACAACTTGAAGAAAACCCTTGGGATACTTTTGAAACTATCTTTACTTTAGATTCAGTTCATCAAGGTACAGTTGTTAAAGTAACTGATAAAGGTGCTGTTATCGCTTTACCATATGGTGTAGAAGGATTCGTTCCAACTAAACATATGTCTAAAGAAGACGGATCTACAATTAAAGCTGAAGAAACCAATGACTTCAAAATCATTGAGTTTAACAAAGATGCTAAACGTATCGTTGTTTCTCACGCCCGTATCTGGGAAGAGGCTAAAGCTGAAGCAGTAGCTGAAGAAAGAGCATCTAAGAAAAAAGAAGCAAAAGCTTCCAATACAGCAGTGAAAAAAGTTAAAGATTCTGTTGAGAAATCAACTTTAGGAGATTTAGACGTGCTGGCTCAATTAAAAGAGCAAATGGAAGGTGAAGAGAATAAGAATAAAGCGAAATAATTATTCTTTAAATAAATAAAAAGGCATCTCTTAATTGAGATGCCTTTTTTTGTGGGTTTATTTTGCGCATATCTAAGTCGAGATCAGTTGACTTGACATGGACATTAGCGAAGGCGCTTAGCAGGTATTTACTTGGCAATTATGGGCTGTCTTCTACATTGCAGGTTGTTAACAAGATGGAGTTTTAACCATTAGCAGGCACGGCCTACGCGAGCAAGTAAATAAATCTAACCTTTGTACGTGCAGGTAGCGCCTGAACAGCCTACTTGTAGAATGCAGGCTGTTCAGCCTTTAAAGTATTGGTTGCAGCAAAAAGGCCGGTTCAATTGAACCGGCCTTTCTCTGTACTGTATTGTGAATAAGATTGAACTGTAACCGGACTAGA
>JAQBOT010000214.1 GCA_028287885.1 Pedobacter sp. | reverse complement strand
AGGTATCTCTGATAATTTCTTGCACTTGCTCAGTCTTATACCTGATGCTTCGGCTGTCAAACTTTCTAAATTCATTGCCTCCACTGAAGTCGTTTTGCTGAGGGTCATTGTAAACCAGGCCACCTGGCTTTATTGCGCTGGGCTTTGAGTTTGAAACAGCCGTTGACTGTATCCCGTTCTGCATAACAACAGCTTTGATGTCAGCAAATGAGTTTGCTATTGAAGTGGTGTGGAATATGGTAAAGTTTACCTTTTGATTGCTACTCCGTAGTGCCACCTGACTGCTAGGCGCAACTTCGATGCCTACGTTTACCTGTGATTCAAGCACGTAGAATCGTTGTGAAACCACAGGCTTGTTCAAATCGTTATCAAGATATACTTTCAGCAAGTAGTTGCCGGAGATCTTCGGACTAACCTGCGCATTTGGAAGCCTCAGTTCATAGTGTGTAAACTTTTGCAGGGTATTGAACGAATATCTGTAATCGTTTATTCTGTCATTGGAGAAGCTGCTTACATAATCAATGGTCGACAACCCCGAAGGCTTCCAATCGGAAGTACAATGTTCAATGGTATACGAATAGTTCTTAGTACCACCATCCAGGTCATCAAATGAGAAAACCAACTGTTCGTTGGTCTTCAAGTTGATCATTGGCATAGACTGCTCTTTCTGACTGTTGTAACATTGAACGGTTTTCACCTGCGGTAAATAGACCGTATTTTCATAGTTGAATTGCTGTTGAGCAAATAACCCATTTACCGATATTACAAGTAAAAAGAGCAGTCCAGTAAGCCTGATCATTTATCCTTCTAGCTCCATTATTTCAGCAGCCAGGTTTTCCCATGCTTTCTGTGCGTTATCCAACAAGTGCTTTTCAGCTGTATACTTCTTGTTAATTTCCGCAAGCTTACTTTTGTCGCCGTAAACTTTATCATCAGCCAGTTCTGTCTCTGTCACCTTCAGCTGCAACTCTAAAGCAGAAATCTCTTTTTCGATGTTCTGAAGTCTGTCGTTAAGCTTTTTTAACTGCGTCTGACTAGAAACAGGCTTTTCTTCAACCTTCGGCTTTGTCTCTTTTTGCGGCTTTACAGGTATGCTGCTAGGCGCTGCGGGTGCTCTTTTGCTGTTCCATTCTTCATATTCCGCATATGTACCCGGATATTCTTTTATGTCTTTATCCTCAATAAACCAGATCTTATTGGCTACGTTGTCCAGGAAGTACCTATCGTGGGAAACAGAGATGAAAGTACCTTCATATTGCTGTAAGGCCTGTATCAAAATGTTCACAGATTGTATGTCCAAGTGATTGGTTGGCTCATCCAGAATCAGGAAGTTCGAGTCTGTAGTTAGTGATTTGGCCAGGGCAACCCTTGATTTTTCACCTCCAGACAGTACACGGATCTTTTTGAATACATCATCACCGGTAAATAAGAAACATCCTAAAATGCCGCGCAACTCTGTATCTGTATGTTTTGGCGCAAAGGCCTGTAACTCTTCTAAGATTGTATTTTCCAGGTGCAGTGATTCCAGCTGGTGCTGTGCAAAGAATGTTGTTGTAACGTTGTGCCCGGTTTCGCAGGTACCCTCAAACTCTTCCACACCGGCAATCATTCTCAACAAGGTAGATTTACCTTTACCGTTTGCACCGATGAGCGCAATTTTATCACCTTTTTCAATCAGGCCGTCTGCCTTTTCAAGAATGTCTACGTTAGGATAACTTTTGTACGCATCTTCAATTTTGATCACGTGTCTGCCTGACGGTTTCGAAAACTTAAATTTGAAGTTTACTGCCGGATTATCATCGTCAACATCCTCAACACGCTCCATTTTATCTAGCGCTTTCATGCGGGATTGTGCCATTTTAGCTTTAGAAGCTTTCGCTTTAAAACGCTCAATTAGACGTTCTTCCTGCTTAATTTTAGCTTGCTGATTTTTAAATTCTCCTTTTTGTATTTCACCGCGTAAGGATTTTTCCTCTAGGTAAAAGGTATAATTTCCTGCATAAGGCGTCAATTTACCTTTGCGCGATTCAACAATCCTGTTTACAACCTTATCAAGAAAGTACCTATCGTGAGATACAATCACAATTGCACCTTCAAAGCTCATTAAATAGGTTTCAAGCCATTTAATGGATGGTAAATCCATGTGGTTGGTCGGCTCATCCAGTAATAGGATGTCTGGTGTTTGCAATAGAATTTTAGCAAGCATTACACGCATCCTCCAACCTCCGGAGAATGTGTTTAAAGGTCTTAACTGATCAGCTGTGCTGAATCCAAGACCCGCAAGGATCTCATTGGCACGGTATTCAATATTGTAGCCGTCTAAAGCTTCAAATTCCTGCTGTTTATCACTTAATTTATAAAGAACTTCTTCTGAGTAATCAGTCTCAATTTTCTTAAGTAATACTTCTATTTCATCATGCAGCGCATTTTGGCGCTCAAAGGCCTCCATGGCAACATGCAAGATGCTATGGTGAGAATCATAAGAAAGCAAATCCTGGTTCAGGTAGCCAATCTTCAGGTCCTTCGACATGGAGATTGTACCTGCTGAAGGAGCGTATTCACCTACGATAATTTTTAAAAGGGTAGATTTTCCAGTTCCATTGGCACCGATTAGTCCAATTCTTTCACCTGGTTTGATGTGCCAATTTGCTTCATCATATAAGGCTCTGGAGCCAATCTGGAATGTTAAGTCGTTTATTGAAATCATTTGGCTGCAAAAATACGGTTTTTACCCGCAATTTTTGCGCTCCATTTTGTATATTAAAGGAGATTTAAACATTTTTAAGTCAGGGTTCTAAAATCGTTCTTATCTTCGCGTTATGTATCGTTTTATCAAGCCTGTTTTCTTCCAATTTGATCCTGAAAATGTTCATCATTTTGTAACTGAGAAATTAAAATGGTTCAATGATTACTTCCCATTTGGGAAAACAATCTTAAGAAGCAGTTTTGATGTGAACATCAAAGGTCTTGAACGGGAAGTCTTTGGTATTAAGTTTAGAAATCCAGTGGGCCTTGCCGCCGGTTTTGATAAGAACGGCGAATACATTGAAGTTTTGAGTAATCTGGGCTTTGGCTTTATAGAAGTGGGTACCGTAACACCCTTGCCCCAGCCCGGCAACGATAAACCCCGAATGTTCCGACTAACTGATGATTCAGCCATTATCAATAGAATGGGCTTTAACAACAAAGGGGTAGATACCCTTGCAGAGCGCTTAAGGCTACTGCGTGCTAAAGACCCCGGCATTGTGATCGGTGGTAACATCGGCAAGAATAAAAACACCCCGAACGAAGAAGCAGTTGATGATTACCTTAAGTGTTTTGAACGCTTGTACGAAGTTGTTGATTACTTTGTTGTCAATGTAAGCTCCCCAAACACACCTGGCTTGCGTGCTTTGCAAGAGAAAGGTCCATTGAAGGAGTTGTTAAATGCCTTACAAACCAAAAACGCCAGCAATAAAATTTTCAGACCTATATTGTTGAAGATTGCTCCAGACCTGAGCAATGAGCAGCTTGACGATATTGTTGAAATTGTAAGGGAAACCAAAATCGCTGGGGTAATTGCAACCAATACCACGATTGATAGAAATTGCTTATATACACCTGAAAATATCGCTAATGAGGCTGGCGGTTTAAGTGGCAAGCCATTGTCTCTTCGCTCGACGGAAGTCATTCGCTACTTGTCCGAGAAATCAAATCGTGCTTTTCCGATCATAGGCGTAGGTGGAATTCACTCGCCAGAAGATGCAAAAGAAAAGCTAGATGCAGGTGCATCCTTAATCCAACTCTATACTGGTTTTATCTACGAAGGCCCCGGTATTGTTAAACGGATTTGCAAGCACCTGGTTTCCTAGAAAATCGTAATACAAAAAAGCGGACCATCATATTCATGATGGTCCGCTTTAAGCTTTAAACGAATCTAATTATGCTTTA
>JAQBOT010000206.1 GCA_028287885.1 Pedobacter sp. | reverse complement strand
GGTCAGCGATAACTTTCCAAAAGGCCGCCAGGTGGATTATGTGCTTTCTAGATTTGACAAAGAGGAACTACCGGAACTTCCTGCCCTCATCGATAAAAGCGTACAGCTGATTCAAAGCTTTGTAACCGTAGGACCAGGCTTAACCATGACCAACTTTAACAAATAACCCTAGGCTGAATAGCAATGAGAGAACTCCAGTTCCTATTGTAAAGGAATTTTTACTTAAATGATCGCGTTTAAAGCTTAAGTAACAAAGTTTTAACATTATTTAACCAAATGTTAAGCTTTATAATTACTAATCTTGTAACTAATCAATTAGTTAGCTTTTACGATCCTTTAACCTTAGAAAATTCATGAAGACGTTCTCCCTTTTATGCCTTTTATCCATTTTCCTCCCCTTATTTACCAAAGCTCAGGCCCCTCTTGAAGCCAGCATTAAAGGAATAGTCATAGACTCTCTATCTAAAAAGCCTCAGGATTATATTACCGCCGCCTTGAAAAAGGATAACGAAACCATAAAGACCACCCTGACGAATGCTGATGGAAAATTCGAGCTAAAAAAAGTCCCTAATGGCAAATATAGCCTTATTGTGGTTGCAATGGGTTATAGCTCTAAAACGATTGCCATTGAGGTCACAGATAACAAGGTCAATGATCTTGGAAAAATAAGCCTGGTTTCGCAATCAAATAAATTGAACGAAGTGAGCGTTATTGCTGCTAAACCGATTATTAAGCAGGAGATTGACCGAATTACCTACGATATGCAGGCAGATCCAGAAAGTAAAGTCAATTCTGTGCTGGATATGATGCGCAAGATTCCCTTGCTTTCGGTAGACGCCGAAGATAACATCAAGTTAAAAGGAAGTGGAAGCTACAAGATCCTCATCAATGGTAAGCCTTCTTCTCTGGTTGCACGGAACCCCTCTGATGTATTTAAGAGCATGCCGGCTTCCAACATCGAGAAAATTGAAGTCATCACCACACCGCCGGCAAAATACGACAGTGAGGGTTTGGCAGGTCTAATCAATATCATTACAAAAAAGAATATAGATGCCGGATATAACGGTAGTTTAAACATAAGGGATGCATTTCCCTCCGGCGGACCTAGTGCATCAGGTTCTTTGACTGTTAAAGAAGGAAAGTTCGGTGTTTCTGCTTATGGCGGAACCAGTAAATATAAAAATCCAGGTTCTATTTTTCGGAGCAGCAGGGTAACCAGTGGGGATATTCCAAGCATGCTGAACCAGGACGGTACAAATTCGTACAAGAGCAATTTTGGATACCTAAGCACAGAGTTAAGTTACGAAATTGACTCGCTTAACTTGATCACTGGTGAATTCTCCTTAAATGGAAGTACCAATAATAGTTTTTCAAGCCAGTCATCTTCGTTGGCAACTAGCCCCGAAGGGAATGGGCAATTTAGCCCAATACAACAGTATCAGTTGAATTCCAATGCAAACGGAACCTGGAAGGGGGCCGACCTAAGTTTGAACTACCAGCTTGGCTTCAAAAGTGACAAGGCGCGACTTTTAACTTTCTCTTACAAGCTAAGTAACTTCAATAATAATCAGCTTACCGATTTAAACATAATTAATCGCTTCAATTATCCAGAAACAACTTTCCCCAATTACAACCAATATAATGATGGTACAACGCAGGAACAAACCATTCAGGCCGACTACGTACATCCGCTTAGTAAAAAACTGAACCTGGAGGGTGGCGTCAAGGCGATCTTACGGCATAATGGAAGTGACTTCAAAGCAGAAAATGAAACACCTACAGGAGACTACTTGCTAGATCCGCAGAGAAGCAATGATTTCGATAATCACCAAAATGTTTATGGTATGTACAACTCCTACCAGTACAATCTGGCAAATTGGGGATTTAAGGCAGGCGTACGGGTGGAGCTTACAACCATCAATGCAGATTTCATCAGCCAGGATGCGAATCTCGACAAAAGCTTTTTTAATATTATTCCAGCGGTATCATTCAACCGCAAGTTTAAGGACATGAGTAGCTTAAACCTGGGCTACACACAGAGAATTGAGAGACCTGGAATTTGGGAGCTAAACCCCTTTGTCGACAGGTCAAACCCAAGCTTTGAATCGTCTGGAAACCCGGATTTGAAGCCGGTATTGAACAACAGTTTTGAATTAAACTACAGCAGGTTCAAAAAAGGAAGCATTAACCTGGGTCTTAATTATGCTTTTGCCAGCAATACGGTGCAGCAGATTAGCATTTATGACGAACAAACTCGAATCACACGATCAACTTTTGTCAACACTGGGAAGGACCGGAAATTGGGTACAAACTTTAACGTCAATTATCCCTTTACCAAGCTTCTGAATTTAAGTCTGGGCGGTAATATGAATTACATTTGGCTACAGGGATTGATAAATAGCCTGGAGTATAAAAATGACGGTTTGCAGGGTTACGTGTACGGTTATCTAAGCTATAAACTGGAACCAGGATGGCGCATTGGTGCTAACTTTTCCTACAGCAGTTCTTACATAACTCTCCAGGGGCAGTCCAGGTCAAATACCTACACCTCATTTTCGCTTGGTAAAGACATCATCAAAGATAAGCTGACCTTTTCTGCCAATGTAAGTAACCCCTTCCAGAAATTCCGCTCTTTTGAAAATACCACGCAAGGAGTAAATTTTCAGCAGACATCCTACAATGAAAACTATTTCAGAAGATTTAATATAAGTTTGAACTGGCGCTTTGGAAAGCTAAAAGAATCGATTAAAAAGAACCAAAGGGGAATCAGTAATGATGATGTTAAATCCGGCGGAACTGCAAAACAGTAATTTAATGAACACAATAGTTTACGGGATACCCAACTGCAACACGGTTAAGAAAGCCAGGACCTGGCTTGAGGAACAAGAAATTGAATATACGTTTCATGACTTTAAAAAGCTCGGTATAAGTACGGAGAAGCTAAACAGCTGGTGTGCAGTTTTTGGCTGGGAAAATGTATTAAATAAAAAGGGTACCACCTGGCGCAAACTTGCGCCTGAAGAACAACTTGCTGTTAAGGACCAGGCAACCGCTGTCGCACTGCTATTGCAAAATACCAGTGCGATAAAACGGCCGGTGGTTGAGCAAGATAACAAGCCCGTTTTACTTGGCTTCGAGGAAGAAAGTTACCAGCAGATTTTAAAATAGTTCAACCAATAGATTTGTTTATTGTTAAATCATTTACTGATATGCTCTAAAACAATATTAGATTTGGCTATGGACAAGAAGTTGATATTACTCCTGCTTTTTATGCTGCCAATCACGCTGATGGCGCAAACCTTTACAGGGCGCGTTTACGACTTTGAAAGTAAAACGCCACTCGGCAATGTGCGTGTAAGGAACTTAAGTAATAAGCAAAGCACCAGCACGCAGGCAGGCGGGCAGTTTAACCTCAGCGGTAAACAGGGAGACATCCTGGAATTCAGTTTACGGGGTTACCACATCGATACCTTATTGGTTACAGATACTAAACCTATTGCTGTTTTTCTCCCAAGTACAAGCACCAACCTTAAACAGGTGAACGTACAATCTACCCGGGTTTCCCCATATCTCGGCATTGACAGTATCAATGCAGGTATAAAGCCTCACAAAAAGATAGAAGGAGATCGCGTAGAAAATAAAAAGAATAATGACCGTGCAGGCGGTGTAATTTTAAACCTAGGCTTTGATAAAATGAAGGCTGATCGGGAGAAAGAACAAACCCTTAATGATACTCAAGGCTATGAGAATGAGATCAGGCTCAACTTCAATGAAAAAACGGTAGGGAACCTTGTAAAACTCCAGGGACAAGAGCTTAAAGACTTTATCACCATGTACCAGCCTAGCGTACAGCGCGTGAAAAGTGAGGCACCGTTTAACTATTCCATGTACATTGCACAGGCGTATCAAGCCTGGCTAAAGCTTCCACCAGCTCAGCGTAAATTGCCAAAATTTAAATAACTATACATCAATGAATAAAAGATCAACCAGGTTGCTTCTGATTGCGTTTTGCTCCCTAACATTGGGCTCAGCAAGTTTTGCACAGCAGGCAACAACTTCAACTCCGGGTAATTATGATACCCACGCTGCATTCAACCCGGTGTTTTATACTTCGAATGGCAACGAATACCGCTCAGCAAGCGGCTACCCTGGTCCGAAATACTGGCAGAACCGCCCGGATTACAACATCACTGCTACGCTGGATGAAGCTACCAATTCCGTAGCCGGTACTGTTACAATCACCTACAAAAACAACAGTCCGGACCAGCTTCCGTTCTTATGGCTTCAGCTCGATCAGAACCTATTTGCGAAAAGTTCAAGAGGAAATTCCCTTATTCCCAAAGGCAGCCGTTATGGTGCAAGGGGCGAGCAAATTGAAGGCGGATACGCAATCAAGAACCTTGCAGTATTGCAAAAAGGAAAACCCGTAAAATTCAATTCTTTAATTGAAGATACCAGGATGCAAATCCGCCTGGATCAACCCATGGCTGCTTCCGGCGATCTGATTACCATTAAAATGAATTATTCTTTTCCAATTCCGGTAAATGGATCAGACCGTATGGGTCACCTGACCACTAAAAATGGAGAAGTATTTTCAATAGCCCAATGGTTCCCAAGAATGGCGGTCTATGATGACGTTACTGGCTGGAATACCTTGCCGTACTGGGGTGCCGGTGAGTTTTATCTTGAGTATGGAGATATTACGTATTCCATTACTGCAGATGCAAAACAGGTCGTTTTAGGTTCCGGAGAATTGCTAAACCCACAGGAAGTATTTACATCAGAAGAATTAAAAAGATGGAACGCTGCGAAAGCCAGCGATAAAACCACCGTGATCCGTTCAGTTGCTGATGTTACTGATCCAAAGTCAAGACCCGCCAAAGCACAACTTACCTGGAAATATAAGATTACCAATGCACGTGATGCTGCATGGGGCGCATCTAAAGCCTTTGTTATTGATGCTGCAAGAATAAACCTTCCAAGTGGCAAAAAGTCCTTAGCTGTTTCTGCGCAGCCGGTTGAAAGTTATACCCCACAGGGTTATGGCCGCGGAGCGGAATATGTGAAGTCGACCATAGAGCATTATTCAAACAAATGGTTTGAGTATCCATACCCGATGGCCATCAATATAGCTTCCAACATCAGCGGAATGGAATACCCCGGTATCGTTTTCTGCGGATGGAAAAGTACAGGCTCAAGTACCTGGGAAGTGATCGACCATGAGTTCGGGCATACCTGGTTCCCAATGATCGTCGGCAGTAATGAACGCAAGTTTGGCTGGATGGACGAGGGTTTCAACACCTTCATCAATGGGATCTCGAAATCTGCTTTCAACAAAGGAGAATTTGTTCAGGGCAGAACCGATTACCAGGCCGTAGCAAAATTTATGGCAAACCCGAAAAATGAATACATTATGCTGGAGCCGGATGCAATGGCAGAACGTAACATCGGAATCAACCTATATGCTAAACCGGCTTGGGGACTGGAGATATTAAGAACTCAGATTCTTGGCGAACAGCGATTTGATTATGCGTTTAAAAACTACATCAAGCATTGGGCCTTCAAACATCCAACCCCAACAGATTTCTTCCGCTCTATGGATAATGCAGCAGGAGAGGATCTGACATGGTTTTGGAGAGGCTGGTTTACCGAAAACTGGGTGATGGACCAAGCAGTTACTACGGTTACTGAAAGCAAAACGAAAGAGGGTGTCAGAGATGGGTATAACATCGTGGTAACCAATCTGGAACGCTTGCCAATGCCGATCATACTGGGTATAGAAACGCAGTCTGGTAAAAAGGATATTGTTAAGCTACCCGTAGACGTCTGGATGCGTAACAGCTCATGGACAGTACATTATCCGACTACAGAAGAAGTAACTGCAGTTACGCTGGATCCAAACCATGAATTGCCAGATTCAAACGCAGCAAACAACACCTGGAAGAAGTAAGTTTTCTAATTATAATTCAAACACCAATGTCCTTCACATTGGTGTTTTTTTTGCGCCTATAAATAACTCAGCCACCAATGACTATGGCTTGCCTTGTACTTGCCGTACGCTTTACATAGTGGGTACATAAGCAGTACCAAGCCGATCCAGATCAGGTAAACAACACCCAATGAATAACCGAAATCTTCAGGCTTAAACAGGATCATCCCTGTGTTGGCTTGAGCCATGGTATGACCGTTAATGAAAAACAGGATCATGCAGACGAAGTGGATGACAAAGAAGTGGACCAGAAAATAAAAGAAGGGAACCCTGCCGTAGATGGAGACAATTTTTGTCCAGCCAGCATTTACCTTTTCAAGTAAGGACAAGACAATAAGCGCGGGTCCTAATGTCATCAGCAGAAACAGCAGCGAAGGTGGATACTTGTTAGTATTAAAGAAAGAAACTACAGTAATGGCCATATTTCGCTGTGTGCCCCATACAAAGGGATCGCCATAAAGATTACTCCAGCGCAGTAGCACAAACAAGATCGTGCAAGCTAAGCCGGCAACAAGCAACTGCTTTCTCCGTTTTACCGCCGGATATTCCGTACGGTACAAGCTCCCCAAACAGTACCCAAGCATCATTACCCCAGGCCAGGGAATTAGCGGATATAAGACGCCGAAGATCCTTCCATTTCCATACGGGATGAAAGCTTGCTGGTGCAGCAAGCCCCAGCCCAAAGGTGTTGGAGTCTTACCAGTAAAACTAAAATGATCAAGTAAATTGTGGCCAAACACCAGGACCATACCAATGATGAAGATCACGGGAATGGGGAGCCAGATCATAGCCGCTAGAATAATCATCGAAATACCGATTACCCAGATTACCTGTACCACCAGAAAGCTGTACAAGGGATTGAACGTCAGTAAAAAATTAAAAACAATTAGTTCAACCAGTACGAGCCAAATACCACGTTTAAGCAGAAAGGAGGATAGCTCTTTCTTTGTTTTTCTGCTGCCCGATAGATATGCTGAAGTTCCGGAGAGGAACACAAAAACCGGAGCACAGAAATGGGTGATCCAACGTGTAAAGAAAAGAATAGGTGTTGTTGTTTCCAGGTTTGATGGATCTGTACCATGATGAAAGAAATCCCTGGTATGATCCAGCGCCATGATGATCATCACCAACCCACGAAGTATGTCAACCGTGCTTACCCTGTATTTTGTTGTTTCCATAACCGCCTTCTAATATTTACCTGCTTTTAAACTGCTCTCTTCTAATACATATTTTTTGTTTACCCGCTCCAGAACTACATAAATGGAATCATTTGTCTCGTTGATTCCGTTCAAAATAATTTCCGACCCATCCTTTGTATGGTAGTTCAGGATCATCTTGGAAACGTTTGTGCTTCCTTTCGGATGAGAAAACACACGGTCACGCCGTGTGGACCAGACATGCCCGTCTACCATTTTATTCTCATCACCAATGTGCTTCCATGCTGCGTCACTAATCCAGGATTTAGCTGTTGTACTATTGTGCTGCTGACTTGCTTGTTCTTCCGCTTTCGCATCTGCCTTCATCCTCCCGGCGAAGATATTTTTATCTTCAAGATAGAGCACGTGATCAATGGTATCTGCATAGTAATGGAAGGCGTGTTGGCCACCAGCTATGCCCGTAATTTCGAATCTGCGCTGAATATCTCTTATTGGGGCACCCCCGCCGTTTGTTGGATCTATCAACACAGGCTTATGTACTCGGAACGTAAGCGTGTTCCATTGCTCAAAAGTTGCCTGATTCCATCTTAAGGAATCCAGGGGGTGGTATGGAATTAGTTGGTTGTTGATTCTAAATTCTTTTACCGTATAGGTGCCGCGCAAGCCTTTTACGCCAGCTGTAGCAGGTAGTTTATATGGATCATATCGAAAGTTTAGATATTGAGTATAGCCGAGGAGAACAATAAAGATCAAGAAGCTGAGTGATTTTAGTCCCAGTCTGCCGTATTTGTACAAAGGCTCAGCATAATTCGGATAAAAGGATTGAGGGATGGTGTGTTGTTCGAGTATCAGCAGTTTGTACAGCCGCAAGAGATCCGGCATCAAGACGAAAAGTCCCAGAAGCACAAAATAAGAAGCATATACGTGTACACTTCCGTTGTAGGCGAAATTTACAAAAGTAATATCACCCAACGCTGCAATGAGCAGAATCGCACCGAAAGTTGCCGTCTTTTTAAAGCAAAGCAATAGGCCTGCTGTAATTTCTACCAAGCCGCCAAACACCTGGTACCAGGGAACAATGCCGATTGATAACCAGTAGAGCTTTTGCAAGGTGAAATCTCCGAAATCGGTATTCAGCATGGCATACGAGGGGTAGGGCATTTGTGTGGGGAAGACCTTTGTAAAACCGAAACAGATTATACCAAGGGCGGCCCGGAATCGAACCACAACACTTAGCCCATAGTACAGAGCCTTGTAGGAACTGCGCCTTCGATCGAGGACTGTCCATAAAAGACCAGCAACCACCGCTATCACCAAGGCATTTCCCCAAGGGCTATAGTCAGTAATCCAATTGCTGCTAATCTCCGCTGCAATTTTATCGTTTTCCTCAGTGGTTGACATGGATTGGAACATTATATTTGGCACTGCAGTTTCAAACCGTGCAATGTCATAGATATCCCGATAATCGGGATGAAGCCAGTCGATCTTAATTAATTCTTTATACCAACTGAGTTGGAGTGGTATGCACAACAACAGGAAAAACAAAAAGGCAATTCGAAAACCAACTTTCTTGTATAAGGGCCAGCTTCCTATCATGTTGTGTGAAGTAAATTCTTTAGCGGTCATTTTGTACGGTGTACTTGTTTTTTTATATCGTTGGCGATCAAAGCTTTATCCGTCCAAGCCGTCCCATTGTGGCTGGATATTGTTTGTTAATCTTAGTTAGTACAACATAGAGGGAGTCTTGGGAAGCGTTGACACTGGAAAGTACAACTGTTGTCCCATCTGGTCTGGTAAAATTCAAAAACATTGCATCCTGCTTTTCGTTCTTATTTCTATTCAGCAAGACCAATCTCTGCCTCAAGCTATCAACGGTATAGCTGTAGTACTGTCTACCACCAGCGCCCGAAAGCTCATAATTACGGTCCTGATCCTGTTTATGGATTTGTTCATAGTTTTCAGTCTCCAGGTGAATAGGTTTATTCGAACGCACGCTCATTGTTGCCCATTTTTCGAAAACAACATCTTTCCAACGAAGCGTATCTGTGAGAGAATAGGGTAGCAGCTTACCATTTATTTTGAATACGCTTACGTTGTAAATTCCAGTTATACCCGCCAAACCAGCAGTTCTTGGAAACTGATATGCATTATGCTGGTATACGCTATACGTTTTAAAGCCATACACACCCACAAAAAGGAAAATAAACAGGGACTTAAGTGCAAGCCGCATGCTTTTACCTGAGCCTAGCGGCTTGAATACATTTGGCGCTGTTGGCCGACCATGGTAAACGAGATTAAATATTCGAGGTGCATCATAGGAGAATACAAACAATGCCATAGAGATTAGATATAAACTATAAACATACTCTCCGCCCCCATAAGCCAGGTTTGATATAAAAACATTACCTGTAAAAATCAGAACGATCAACGCTCCTATAGAGGAAGTTTTTCGAAACAAGAGAAGCAATCCAGCAAGTAGTTCTACACTTCCAAGAAACATTTCATAACCCGGGACAATGCCGAGGCTCATAGAGAAAATTTTCCAGCTGGATAGGTCTCCATAATTTGTAGTCAGATTACTGAGCGAAGGAAAAGGGGCCTGGAGCGTGAAGATTTTAATGATTCCATAACCGATAATTCCCAACGCCAAACGGAATCTCAGGATCACCCTTAACCAGTAATATAGCTCTGAATAGTTCGTTGTTTGTCTTGCCTTCTTGCTCCAGATTAGGGTGCCAATTGCGGCAATAACCGCTATAATGCCCCATTCGGCAAATCCACCCTGATTGGAAAAGAAGTTTGGAAAATAACGGGTTATGAAAAAGATATCTTCATATCCAGGGTAAAGCCAATTAATCTCATCGAGGCCTCGGAGGTAAGTCAGGTCTAATGGGATAACCTGAAGAACGAAATAAATGAAAAGAAAGCGAAAAAGAACAATTTCATATCCTTGCCAGGCGCTAGACGACGGTTTAATAATTCGCTCCTCAGACATGCTGCATACCGTAAGTTAACATGCCTAACCCAGATACCAAGCATTGTTCTTTGTAATTCATATTTTTGAGCATTAATTTGAATGAACTACCTGTAAAATAGGAAGGAGTTCTATCAAATCCAAATATGATTTAAGAAACATGCCTGAGTGCTCAACCGTTCAATCTCCTGGAATATTCAAATTGAAAATCAATGCGGAAAGCTTTATAATGCGAGGTCCCGAACAAGCCTGGAGTTAATGGAAAGTATTCAGGTACAATTTCTCTACCTTCTTGCGTGCCCAGTCGGTTTTGCGCAGAAATTTTAGACTAGAGTTCATAGAAGGATTGTTTGTGAAACAGTCAATCTTCACGTGTGTAGCCATCTCTTCCCAGCCGTAATGCCATACAAGTTGTTTCAGGATAAACTCCAGCGTTTTTCCATGCAGTGGATTGTTGACTTGTTCTTTTTCGGCCATGCTGCAAAATTAGGAAGAATAAGTAAATTTGAACTATGCAAATAAAATTAGGAGACTTCGTCCGCTTTGTAGACGAAAATTTAGAAGGATATGTGACCCGCATTATAGATAAAGATACCATAGGTGTGACCGATGTGAACGATTTTGAGATACCGGTACAGGCCTCGAAGGTGACTTTAGTTCATGGAGAAATTCCTGATGATAATGCCGTTGTTTCCAACCGCCCTGCTTCAGTTATTCCAGTAGCCGAATTCATTAAGGATGGGGTTTACCTTGGGTTGGTTAGCGACCAGCATACGACATCAGTGGCACACTTTCACTTGGTAAATGAAACTTCATACGACCTGCTTGTTGCTTTTACAACAGAAAAAGGCGAGCACTTCAAAGGGGAGTTTGCAGGTACCGTTTCCCGTCATTCAACCAAAAAGATCTATTCGGCAAATATGACCGACATTCAGATCTGGCCAAAGTTTCGAATTGAAGTGTTATTCCATACGCTTGCCGACTTCGAACCGAAAGCCGCCTTGTTGTTCAACCAGGCCATCAAGGGCAAAGACCTTTCGGTAGCTAA
>JAQBOT010000125.1 GCA_028287885.1 Pedobacter sp. | reverse complement strand
GTTTGCCGTTGCCGGAATGAAGCTAACCCGCTTTGGCGATTCTTATGATGTGATACCCAATTATGCAGGGCAGTATACCATGACCAGACAGGTTGGCGATAGCTTTGTTCGCAACAACACACCAGGCATCGGCTACATGCAGTTTCCCGTATTTTTTAGAACCGCAGCTGGCATCCAATCTACAGCAACCGACATGGCAAACTGGATTATCGCACTAAAAGGCGGCAAGCTGTTAAAAGAAAAGGCAAGTTTGGAAACCTTATGGACACCAGGCACCTTGAACAACGGCAAAATTGGTGGATTTAGTCAGTATTTGAATGGTTATGCCCTCGGCTGGCCTACAGTTAGCCGTGCAGAACATCCGGCAGTTGCCCCAGTTGGAGGAGGAAGATCGGCTTTGTTCGTATATCGCAAAGATGACCTTTCCATCGTTCTATTAACAAACTTAATGGGTGCCAATCCAGAGAAATTAATTGATGAGCTCGCTGGATACTACATTCCAGAAATGCATGAAGCCAATGGTTTTGGATTACCTGCAAACGTCAAAATACTACGTGCTGAATTGCTTAAACAAGGATTTAAAAACCCGACCCAGGTAGTAAGTTCCTTAAAGAAAAGCAATCCATCGTTCAATCTAGGCGAAAACGACCTTAATGCCTGGGGTTATCAGCTCTTAAGTGAAAAGAAGCCAGATGAAGCCCTTAGCATTTTTAAATTAAACGTATCTCTATATCGGCAGAGTGCAAATGCATATGACAGCTTAGCTGAAACACTTGAACTGATGGGAAACAAGAAGGATGCACTGTTAAACTACAAGAAATCACTCGCCTTGAATCCAGACAACAAGAGTGCTGCGGGTCGCATTACAGCTTTATCTATCAAATAGTAACCGCCAATTAACTAGCGGGACGGTTGTCTACGAAGACGTGATTACGATAAAAGATGCGCATCATTGTTGGTAGCACGATCAAGAGTAATGGCAATCCCGCTAAAAAACCTCCAATTACCGCAATAGCCAAAGGCTGATGTAGCTGAGCTCCCGCACCAATACCCAACGCCAAAGGTGCGAGGGCAATGATGGCACCCAAAGCAGTCATAAGCTTTGGACGAAGTCGTGTCGATATGGAATAAACAACCGCCTCATCAATGCTAGTTTGCCTTGCACTTTCTCTAAACTGCCAAAAGGTGAATATCGCATTTTCCCCGATTATTCCAACAATCATGATCAAGCCTGTGTAACTACCAACATTCAACGGTGTATTGGTAAGGAATAGCGCCAAAAGGCTGCCTGCAATCCCCAGGACAGCAATGACCAATATCAGAAAGGCAATCCTGAACTGTTTAAACAGGAACAAGATAACGCCAAAGACCAGAAAGCTTGCAGTAACGAGTATCATCAGCAGCTCCTTAAACGATTGTTGCTGCGCTGCATAAGCACCACCATAAGCAACATGGTAGCCTAAAGGCAAACTTATCTTTTCGGCAATTCCTTTCTGTATGGCCGGAATCACCGAGCCCAAATCACTAGCTTCTAAACCAGCGGTAACAACGCCCATCGACTGCAGGTTTTCCCGTTCAACTTCCGCATCACCCCCATGCAGTTCGATGGTTGCCAATTGACTTATGGGTACCAATCTTCCATCCGGCAAAAACAAATTCAAATTCTTTAAACCGGAGACATTCTGCATCCGGTTGCCTGGATAAACCAGCCGTATTGGAGATTGCTGTTCCTTTTCAAACAGACTCCCAATTACATTTCCCTCCAGTGCCGATTGCACCTGATACTGTAACGCTGCAGGTGTTAGATTATATTGTGCAAGCTTTGCATAGTCGGGAATAACATCTACTGCCGGCCCAGCTATTATAATTCCATTAAACACGTCTGCAGTACCTTTTACATTGGTAACGACCTCTGCTACCTGCTTGGAGAGCTGTTGGAGTTTAGCTTGATCGGTTCCAAAAATCTTGATCTCTATAGGTTGGGTAGAGGTCATCAGGTCTCCGAGCATGTCACCAATAACCTGTCCAAAATCCACCCTTAAAGCTGGCTGTGATGCTTCTATTTGTGTACGCAAATCACTTATAACCTCCTCTGATGTTCTACTGTGTCCTTGCTTTAATTGGATCAGATAGTCGCCGGTATTCGGTTCGGTAATAAAGAACCCCATTTGCGTTCCAGTGCGCCTGGAGTAGGCCGCAACGTCTGGTTCCTTAACAATCAACTTTTCAGTTTCTCTAAGCATCCGGTCTGTCTCTTCCAGTGAAGTGCCGGCAGGCGATGTATAATCCAACACAATACTCCCTTCATCCATA
This sequence comes from Pedobacter sp., assembly GCA_028287885.1. Classification (GTDB taxonomy): domain Bacteria; phylum Bacteroidota; class Bacteroidia; order Sphingobacteriales; family Sphingobacteriaceae; genus Pedobacter. Next base: position 2,655 of record JAQBOT010000125.1, on the reverse strand, counting down.
TCAGGTAAGAAACCCGTTTCCAGTCTTGAAGGGACAATTGCAATCACAGCAATCAAAAGAACTATGAAACCAACGCTAATGATCGGCCTGGTAATGAAGAAAGATACCCAGGCTTGTCTTTTCACATCATGAGCTTCCTCTTTCTTATGAACGCTACTGCCTTTCGCTTTTCCAGTAAGCAGCAGGTAGATGACGGGCAGGCCGATCCAGGTGACAAAAAAAGAGCAGAGCAGGGTAATGATCATGGTGTTTGTCATTACTTTAAAATATGCTCCCGCAACCCCGGTCATCAGCAAGAAAGGGATAAAGATAACGATTGTGCTAATTGAGGAACCCAGCATTGCCGGGAATAGATACCTGATTGCTTTTTGCAAAAGAGTTATTGTAGGTTCGTCCGGATGTTCTTCATGGGTTCGATGGATCTGTTCAACAACTACAATGGCATCGTCAATGATCAACCCGATTGCTGCTGCAACTGCCCCAAGTGTCATAATGTTCAAGGTGTAACCGATCCCATATAAAACGATCATAGTTAAGCCCAGGGTAATGGGTATCGTAATTAAAATTGTTGCACTTGCCTTAATGGAGCGCAAAAAAATGATCGCTACAATGATGGCAAGCGCCAAACCGATCCACAAACTGTCTTCCACGCTTCGTACAGATTCATTGACAAAATCTGCCTGAACATAGTACGGCTTTATAGTTACCCCTTTCGGCAATACTTTCTGTAGTTCAGCAACTTTAGCCGTCATGGCTCCTGATAGATCAACCAGGTTTGCATTTGGCTGTTTTATAACCGCCAAGAGTACGCCATCCTTCCCATTCGCATTGATTTTTGTATACTCAACTCCCGGGTTTATCTGTATGTCGGCGATATCTTTCATCTGGATCACCCGCTTGCGATTGTTGCTGATTACCAGATCCTGCAACTGTTCCCTCGTATTCACACTCGCATCTGTAACCGTAAGATAAAGCATCTTGAAGTCAGACAAATAACCATTGGATTTGATGAAGGCGGTCTGGGTAAGCGTATTTGTGATCACATCGGGCGTTATGCCCAAAGCACTCATCTTTTGTGGATTAAGCACGACCCAGTATTCTTTGCTTTTACCACCAATTACCCTGATTTCTGATATGCCATTAACTTGCGACAAAAAGGGTTTTACGGTATAAACGGCGAGCTGTTTCAGTTCAATCTGTGAAAGATTATGACTTTCCAGGGTATAACCACTAACAGGTAGAATAGAGGGGTTCATCTTTTCTACCGTAACCTGTGTTTCTGCTGGCAACTGGTTTTTAATTTGCGCTATGCGCGACTCAATTTGCTGCTGACTAAGGTTAATATCAGCGTCCCAGTTCATATAGGCAGATATTTCACAGCTTCCACGGCTTGTTGTGCTGCGAACGTAGTCCAGATCAGGAACCTGCTTAATTGCATTTTCAAGAGGTTTGGTAACAGTAACCATCATCTTGTTTACAGGCTGCAAGCCCGCATCAGCAATAATCTTTATCTTTGGGAAGGTGATCTCTGGAAAAAGCGAAGTCTTTAATCGGGAGTAAGCAAAGCCGCCAGCAAGCATCACGATAAAAAGTATCAGGCTAATTGGCTTTTTGTGGCTGGTAAAGAAGTTATTCAGGCTGTTCATGGTTTTACAATTTTCACCTTTGCGGTATCCGCCAAACCATAGTTGCCAGTCAGAGCTACGCGGTCACCGGGCGCAAACCGGGGCGATAAGATCTCTACACGTCCAGCGGACTCTATTCCTTTCTTAATCGGGATCTTCACAGCAGTGGTATCGTTAATCAATTTCATCACCCAAAACTCATCCTGTGTTTCATTTGATAATACTGCTGATTTTGGGAAAGATGCGGCGTTACTTTTTACTGTTTTGATGATGGATGCCCTGGCGACCAGGTTTTCTGGAATGGGGTGTGTATTGTTCACTTTAATGACGATCCCTTGGGTTTGCGAGAGGGTATCCACAGAAGGCATTACCGATGCGATATGACCATTTAACCTTTCACCATCCGGCAGGGTAAGTACCAGGTTTTGGTTGTTTCTGATCACCGCCCTAAGCTCGTAAGGCAGCTGCATAACGAAAGCAAAGCTTGCCCTGTCGCTTACAACAGCGAGTTGTTCGCCATCCTGTAAGTAATCGCCAACCTGGTGCAGCAGTTGGGTTACAAAGCCGCTTCGTGACGCGCGGATCGTGTTGGAGCCAGAGAACTTAAACGTGCTATCCAGCACATTGATGGTGTTTCCTATGCTTTGTGCCTCTTTAGTCTTTATGGTGAACATCAGTTGCCCTTTTTCTACATAGTGGCCGGGTTGGATGCCAACCTTTTGGATGTAACCGATTGCATTTGAACTCACATAGTTTTTTTGTAGGAAGGTTGAAGTCGCACTCAATACGATACTGTCTGCAAGCGCAGTGCTATCTATTGTTGTAACCGTTACTGAACTTTGCGGAGATACTGTTGCTGCATCCTCAGTACCCGCCTGCCCGCCAACACAGGAGTACATGGCAGTAAGCACAATTGAAAAAATCACCATGATTAATGGATTGCAAGTTCGCGTCATATTATTTGCTCCAATATTCATATTATCTGCTCCAGTAGTTAAGTTCATTGACAAGTTGTAATCTGCTTATGATA
>JAQBOT010000118.1 GCA_028287885.1 Pedobacter sp. | reverse complement strand
GAGGAAGTTGTTGTCCTGGACCATCTGCATAATGAAACCACAAACAAAGCTACGGCATTGATTCCTGTTGCTACATTCGCCGAAGCCGATGGAACGTTAGTCAACAATGAAGGTCGTGCACAGCGGTTCTTCCAAGTATACATGCCTAAGAATGAAAACCTACGTGAAAGCTGGCGTTGGCTCGATGAATTCAGGCAATTTAAGAACGGGCGGACGCCCGAAGATCTGGAAGAAACCGCAGATCTGATGGCCGAAATGGCGCAAACGATGCCGCAGTTTAAAGGTGCAGAGGACGCAGCGCCCGATGCATCGTTCCGTATTGCGGGACAAAAGATCCCGCGTGAGCCACACCGCTATAGCGGCCGTACAGCAATGCTTTCCAACATCAACGTAAGTGAGCCGAAGCCTCCTGAAGATAAAGATTCTCCACTATCATATACCATGGAGGGCTATAAAGGAATGCCACCGGCAGCGCTAATCCCCTTCTTCTGGGCGCCCGGCTGGAACTCGGTGCAATCTGTAAACAAGTACCAGAAAGAAGTAGGAGCGATGCTGAAGTCTGGCGAGATTGGCAAAAGAATACTGTCAGAATCTGGAATACCCCTTCAGGATTTTTCAAATCACATCGTAGGGCGTTCTCCAGACAGGCCTGGCGAATGGCAGATCATTCCGCTAAACCACATATTTGGCTCCGAAGAATTAAGTATGTATGCACATGGTGTTGCAGAACGAGCACCAAAACCATACCTCGCCATCAACGAACAAACCGCTCAACTCTTAGCTGTAAAAGTAGGTGAAAGCCTTAAGCTACAGATCGGCGACTTATCCTTTACACTACCAGTAACTATCAAAAAAGAAATGCCGAATGGCCTCGCCGGAGTTCCGTACAATGTGGCCGAACTTAAACGTATTGTCTGGCCTGCAGCAGGAAGATTAACCCAGTAATTATATGAACATAGTCTTGCAATACATTCTGTTAATTGTCATTATGTTGTTCACTTTAACGACGGTGGCGGCCTGGCTGATTTGGCTAGAGCGGCGAATGCTGGCCGTTTGGCAAGACCGATACGGGCCAAACCGCGCTGGTCCTTTCGGCTTGTTAATCGTTGCTGCGGATACCATTAAGCTTTTGTTTAAGGAAGACTGGATTCCGCCTTTTGCAGATAAAAGCATATTCGTAATCGCTCCTGCAATTGTTGCGGGCGCTGTGTTAATGAGTTTTGTGGTGGTACCCTTTGCTCCGGGAATTCTAATCGCGGACCTGGATATCGGACTACTGTTCTTTTTAGCCATGTCTTCTCTGGGCGTCTACAGCATTGTATTGGGAGGCTGGGCCTCCAACAACAAGTATTCACTTTTAGGGGCCTTAAGGGGTGCCTCTCAGATGATCAGCTACGAGGTATTTATGGGCTTGTCGCTCATGGGCGTGGTTATGATCACCGGCTCCTTCCGCTTAACGGATATCGTACTTGCTCAACAGGATTACTGGTTTATTCTAACCCAGCCGGTTGCATTTGTTATTTTCATGATCGCTGGAATTGCGGAAACACACAGATTACCCTTTGATATACCCGAAGCGGAAAGCGAGCTTGTTGCAGGCTTCCACTCTGAATACTCAGGGATGAAATTCGGCATGTTCTTCATTGGCGAATACCTGGGAATTACGTTAATCTCCGCGATGGTCGTTACGATCTTCTTCGGAGGATGGCTTGGCCCAGGATTTCTTCCGCCGCTGGTCTGGTTTACCGGCAAAACCTTCATTTTTATTTTGTTCTTTATTCTCCTGCGTGCCTCACTTCCAAGGCCGAGGTACGATCAGCTTATGGAGTTTGGTTGGAAGATATTGCTGCCCCTAGCACTGGTAAACCTGCTGATAACAGGCGGCATAGTGCTGCTAATGAATAGTTGACAATGTAAAAACCTAATCAGATGATCAGTCTCCTCAGAACAATAGCCCTCACCTTTATGCACATATTCAAGAAACCGGTAACCATCCAGTATCCTGAAGAAAAGATAGTATTGCATCCACGCTGGCGAGGGCGAATTGTCCTTACAAGAGATCCGGACATGGCTGAACGCTGTGTAGGTTGCTACTTGTGTGCGGCTGCTTGTCCGGTAGACTGCATTTCCTTACAGGCTACACAAGACGAGGATGGCAGGAGGTACCCTGAATTTTTCCGCATTAACTTCTCCCGCTGTATTTTCTGCGGCTACTGTGAAGAAGCCTGCCCAACTTATGCCATCCAGCTTATTCCTGATTTTGAAATGGCTGAATACAACCGCCAAAATCTCGTCTATGAGAAAGAGGATCTGTTGATTGATAGTCAGGGTAAGTATCCAGGATATAACTACTACCGCGTTGCTGGCGTAGATGCGGGCGTAAAAGGAAAAGGGGAGGGAGTTAATGAAGAAAAGCCTATCGATGTACACAGTTTATTACCTTAATCATGGAAGTCGGATTCTATATCACTGCAGGCGTAACCATCATCTCCACCTTACTGGTCATTACCAGGCATAATCCCGTGCATGCATTGCTGTACCTGATTATTTCCTTGCTGTCATTAGCGATAATCTTCTTCTTACTTGGGGCACCTTTTGCCGCTTTGCTGGAAGTAATCATCTATGCTGGTGCCATCATGGTGCTCTTTATCTTCGTGGTGATGCTGTTGAACCTTGGGCAGCAAACCGCACAACAAGAAAAAGCCTGGCTTAAAGGCAAGGTCTGGATTGGGCCGGCAATCCTATCTACCATCCTGTTTGGCCAATTGTTTTATCTCCTGCCGGTTGCGCAAATGCAGGCCGAAATGCCCGCCGTAGATGCAAAAGTAGTCGCCATTTCCCTCTTTAAACATTATGTAATTGGGGTAGAGATGGCTGCCATGTTGCTGATGGCTGGTGTTGTCGGAGCGGCACATATCGGGCAGCACAAGAAAGTTGTCCTGCACAGATTTCTTAGAGAAGGGGAGGAGCAGCTATGAACTCATTAATACCTATTGATATGGTTATCCTGCTCGCTGCTATCCTTTTTGTAATGGGCATTGCAGGAGTCGTCATACGTAAGAACATCATATTTATGCTTTTATCTGTAGAGATCATGCTCAATGCTTCGGCCCTGGCATTCATAGCCGCAGGAGCGAAATGGGGGCAGCCAGAGGGACAAGTGATGTTCATATTTATTCTGGTCATGGCTGCAGCAGAGGTCTCCATTGGTTTGGCACTGATACTTCAAATCTATCACCAGCATAAATCATTGGATATAGATATACTGAAAGAAATGAAAGGGTAGTTTATGGATAATCTTCTTTGGCTCATTCCTGGTTTCCCACTGGTCGGATTTTTAATCCTGACACTTGCAGGAAAGAACATGTCCCGTTTGGCGCGTGGCCTAACCGGTGCAGGAAGCATTTGTCTTTCAGCAATCGTGGTTTTAATTGTTGGCTGGAACTTTCTGATCAATCCTCCGGCAGCCGGCAATTACACTCAAACACTATGGACCTGGTTTGAGATAGCCAACTTCAAACCCACCATTACCTTGTACTTAGATGGCCTGTCGCTTGTATTTGTTTTTGTCATCACCTTCATCGCAGCCTTAATCCATATTTATTCCATCGCCTTTATGGCTGAAGAAGCCGATGATGCACGCTTTTTCGCAAGTATGAATCTGTTTGTCTTTTGTATGTTGATATTGGTTCTGGCAAGCAACTTACTGTTGTTGTACCTGGGTTGGGAGGGTGTAGGCCTATGCAGTTATCTTTTAATTGGCTTTTGGTACCAGAAATCTGAAAACGGGTATGCGGCACGCAAAGCATTCATCATCACCCGTGTCGGTGATACAGCGATGGCCATCGGGCTTTTTATACTGGTTTATCAATTTGGGACACTTGATATCGTAGCCATATCCCATAGCGCACCAGAAATGTGGCAAGCAGGTTCTAAGATAGCCACCCTTTGTGCATTATTATTGCTTGCCGGTGGCCTAGGTAAGTCGGCGCAACTGCCTTTGCAAACCTGGCTTCCAGACGCAATGGCGGGTCCCTCACCTGTAAGTGCGCTTATCCACGCGGCAACAATGGTAACCGCTGGGGTTTACCTGATCGCTCGAATGCATGTCATTTTCCAGCTCTCTCCAGTTACCCAGATGATCATTGCAATTATTGGTGCTGCCACTTTAATCATTGCCGGACTTAGTGCAATTGTACAATATGACATCAAACGTGTGCTCGCTTATTCTACAATGAGCCAGATCGGCTATATGTTTCTTGCCTTGGGTGTAGGAGCCTGGAGCGCTGCGGTATTCCATTTCATGATCCATGCTTTTTTCAAAGCCTTATTATTCTTAGCCGCAGGGGCGATTATTGAAGCCTTACACCATGAACACAACATGTTCAAAATGGGCGGACTAAAGAAGTCACTGCCTGTCATATTCTGGACTTTCCTAATCGGCTCAGCTTCTTTAGCGGCCTTACCATTAATTACGGCAGGGTTCTATAGTAAGGATCAGATCTTATGGTATAGCTGGGCAAGTGATGGCGGTAGTCCGCTGCTTTGGTTCACTGCACTACTAGGCGCCTTTATCACAGCGGCCTATACAACCAGAATGATGCTTATTACTTTCTGGGGCGAAGCGAAAACTCACTTGGGCATGCGGCCTGGTAAGTTAATGACCATACCGTTACTAATACTGGCTGTTTTTTCGTTAGTCGCTGGCTTTATAGAATTGCCACATAATTTCGGGCATGTACAGCTTTTTTCAGAGATAACCGAGAAAGTTTTGCCGGGTACGAACATCCGGGCCGCAGTATCCGGTGAATTCATTTATCAGATCATCGCTGTATTGACCACTTTGGCGGGAATATACACCGCTTATATTCTGTACTACAGAAAGCCAATGATAATCATCAACTTAAAACATTCTAAGTCTGCCCTTGGCTTGTATCAATTTTTACTATCGGGATGGCGCTTTGATAAGCTCTATGATACCGTCTTTGTGCGTCCAATTGTATACCTCGCCAATCTAAATAAAGATGATGTCATAGACAAGTTTTACCAGGGCATCACTTGGCTTACCGGACGGGCATACCGTGCCTTATCCTTTACACAATCCGGATCACTCCGGTGGTACGTTATGGGGCTTTTAATAGGAGCAATTTTCATATTAACAATTCAAATTATCTTATGATATTGATCTACCTCATCGGCATCCTCACGTTTGGAAGTGCATTAACGCTGCTATCCGGCCAGCTGAATAAAGGTCTGCCCAAATGGTTTGCACTACTAACCCTCTTGTCGGGGTTTGTTGTGTTGCTGGTATTTTGGATTTCAAATTATAAGGAAGTAAGCCTGCAATCAACAAACACCTGGATCACGGAATATTATCACAATTGGATACCGGCATTTGGAATAAGTTTTCACCTAGCCATGGACGGTTTGAGTTTGCTGATGCTACTGCTTACTTTTTTTATGGGTATTCTAGCTGTACTTTGCTCTTGGACAGAAATCATCGAGAGAGTCAGCTTCTATTACTTTAATCTGCTCTGGATCCTTGCCGGGATTACTGGCGTATTCATCGCCATGGACCTATTTCTCTTTTACTTCTTTTGGGAAGTCATGTTGATCCCCATGTATTTCCTCATCGGTATTTGGGGCAGTGCAAACCGGGAATATGCAGCCTACAAGTTCTTCATCTTCACGCAGGCGAGTGGCCTTTTAATGTTTTTATCTATCCTCGCTTTGTACTTTATCCATGGCCAAAATACAGGCATTTACACTTTCGATTACTTTGACCTGCTCGGTACCCAAGTGTCCCCAACTGTTGCTTTTTGGCTGATGCTCGGATTTCTGATCGCTTTTGCCGTAAAGTTGCCTGTTGTGCCATTTCATTCATGGCTACCGGATGCACATACGGAGGCGCCAACTGCGGGTAGTTTGATCCTTGCTGGTTTGCTGCTGAAAACCGGTGCCTATGGCATCCTGAGGTTTGTACTGCCATTGTTTCCCAGGGCGTCGATTGAAATAGCACCTTGGGCTATCTTATTGGGTGTTATTGGAATCATTTACGGAGCTATTCTTGCTTATTCACAGACCGATTTAAAACGCCTGATTGCCTACACGAGTGTCAGTCACATGGGCTTTGTTATGTTGGGCATATTTTCATTCAATGAGTTCGCCTTTCAAGGTGTTGTTATGCAATTGATTACTCATGCGATCAGTACAGGCGCCTTGTTCCTGTTGGCAGGTATGTTAAAAGAACGACTTCATACCCGGGATATTAACCAAATGGGCGGTCTTTGGACAAGCATGCCGAAAATGGGCGTCATTGCGATGGTTTTTGTAATGGCTTCCTTGGGATTACCAGGGCTCGGAAATTTTGTTGCCGAATTTCTGATTTTACTTGGCGGCTTCAAAGTACACGTTGTACTGACTTCCATTGCAGCTCTTGGACTGGTCTTCTCTGCGATGTATGCATTAAGAATTATGCAGAAAGTATTTCTCGGACCGAATGTAAACCTAGAAACAGCCTTTTCAGCAAAGACAGATCTGCCAGATTTCTCCCTAAGAGAGCTTTTGGTGATGGGCTCACTATCTATCTGCATCTTATGGCTCGGCTTAAATCCACAACCAATAATTGATACTGTTAAGCCAATGATCAACGGCTTACAGGAAATATATGCATCGCCTATAATCACACAAAATGTAAAATGAACCAATATGTTATCAGCTGATGATTTCCTTGTTCTCTCGCCAATAATTCTGCTGGCTGCATCTTCCGTAGTCGTCATGTTGTTAATTTCCTTGAAGTTGAGTCACCGTATGATCCAGGTGTGCAGCTTAATTCTTTTTGCCGTTTCTTTCGCTTCATTATTTTTTATTCAAAACCTACTGCCTTATTATGTAGAACCTTTACTTGTTATAGACAGATTCTCAGTTTTTATAATGGGACTCATTATCTTTTCTGGCATGGTAGTAAGTGTCTTTTCTTACATCTATTTTGAAGAAAAGGAGGAAAGTCCGAAAGAATACTATGTGTTATTGTTCTTATGCACCCTGGGTGCTTGCATCCTGGCGATAAGCGAAAATTTTATCTCTTTATTTTTGGGACTCGAAATACTTACTGTTGGCTTGTATGCTTTGATAGCTTACCTAAGAGGAAGACATCACAATATAGAGGCAGGTACAAAATACCTTATCCTTGCTGCTTTTTCTTCCTCTTTTCTGTTATTTGGCATGGCCCTGATGTACTTGCAAACCGGCGGAATGGAATTCTCGTCTATTGCAAGTAGTCTAAGAAAGGAGCTGGAACTCCCGCCACTTTTTCTAACCGGATTCGGCATGTTGCTGGTCGGGCTTGGTTTTAAGCTGGCGGTAGTTCCTTTCCACATGTGGACGGCAGATGTCTACCAGGGAGCACCAACCCCAGTAACGGCGTTTATTGCCAGCGCATCCAAAGCTGCGGTTCTTGCTGTCTTGTTTCGTTTCTTATTACAGATTGATGGCTTTAGATTCAAGCTTATTCTGTTAATAATCATCTGTATTGCAGTTGCTTCCATGCTGATTGGAAATATACTTTCCTTACAGCAGCGGAATGTAAAGCGAATTCTGGCTTATTCCTCCATTGCACACCTTGGATATCTGATGGTGGCCTTTCTACCTGGTAACGAGATGAGCATCAGAGCCGTTAGTTTCTACCTTACTGCCTATGTAATTACTACATTAACCGCTTTTGGAATCATGATTGTCTTGTCTGCTAAGGACGACGATGCAGAAGATATTGAAAGTTATAGGGGCCTGTTCTGGCAACGGCCAGAGCTAGCCTGCATACTCACTGCGTCCCTGCTTTCCTTAGCCGGCATTCCGCTAACGGCCGGTTTTGTAGGTAAGTTCTATATCCTGGCCTCGGGTGTAGCAGCAGGGTTTTGGGTCATCGCATTGATTCTTGTGCTCAGCAGCGTTATCGGTTTGTACTACTACCTTCGAATAATTACCACAATGTTCTCCGGGACAAAACCAAGTGTTACCACCGAAGCCAGACAACATCCATTCTATTATATGCTCAGCCTAATGGTTTTATCGGGCTTAACAATCTTAATCGTATGGTTTGGCGTTTCACCAGCAGGTTTAATGCACTTTGTTAACGACTTTGGGCTAACATAAGCGGCAATCTTTAATCTGCAGGTTATCGATCATTCGAAATACCTCCACTGCAAATAAGTGCAAAGGCCCTCGAGTTCTGGAAAGATTGAAAAGGCGTTCACACCAAGTGTGTTTAGGTCTAAGCGAATCTGGCTAAGTTTATCTGCTGGAATTCTTATTTTGATCAGCTTTTTGTCGAAGCTGTCAACTTGATTCATGGGTCTGCTTTCAAGCAATTCTTGCGATGAGGGAATGGTGAATACCCCAGACTGGTTGTTTATTCTTTGTTTGATTATTCGGGGCCTGAATATCTGGGTTTGTGGTACATCAAACGGGCTTGTTGCCTCAATATTAAGACTGAAGTCTGAAGCCTCGGCCATCAGGATCCACACCACAGCATAATGTGCTGGAGAAATGTCCAGTAGATCAACATCAGCTGTTGCAAACCAAAGTGCTGTAAGCGCATTATGTGACCAATCGAGCAGGCGCGTGGGCAAACCGAAGTGCTGCCCGAGCGTCAGGTAGTCCCAATCGTCAGAGGGCGTGTGCTCTTTAACAAGTAAAGGGTTTGTCCGTTTAAATTCCTGAAGCATAAACTGCTCCACCTTCAATAGTTCACCCTTAGCTTTTAATCTGCGTAATTTAGGTATAAGTGGATAGTCTACATTTTGTCCTCTAAACAGAAAGTCCATAAAATTGCCTGCGCCCATATTTTCTGCCTTGCTCTTCTTAATTAAGCTTAGGTATCCTTCAATTGAATCAATCTCAATCTCTTTCATCTCTTGCTATTTTTTATGTGCTTCAGAACTTAATTTAATAGTCATCAATGCCAAGAATAACTTTTGATAACTTAATCAGGTGTTCCGACCCCGTATATTTTCCATGTTCATCTGAAAGCTTAACTACTTCTGTCCATTCTCCATCCTGCGGTTGTGCTGCCGACAACTTGATGACGATGTTCATTGGCTTTGGTCCTGCATCGTTGGTAAGATTGGTGCCGACTCCGAAAGACATACCTATTTTATTTCGACAATATTCTGCGATGTCTGCTACCTTGTCGTAATTCAAACCGTCTGAGAAGATGATCGTTTTTGTCTTGGGATCTATTCCCATCCGTTTATAATGCTCAATAACCTTGTCAGCAAAGGCTTTTGGCTCAGCACTGTCATGCCTCACTCCATCAAATAGTTTAGAGAACATCTTGTCGAATTGCTTAAGAAAAACATCGGTTGTATAGGTGTCGGACAAGGCAATGCCGAGGTCTCCGCGATAGACCTCTACCCAGTGTTCCAATCCCATGGCATTTGCCATTTTGAACCCATACCTCGCGGCATGGAACATAAACCATTCATGTGCATGGGTTCCTATTGGCTTTGTTTGATGGAGCATGGCCATGTGTACGTTACTTGTCCCAATAAAGGCACCAGTACCAAATTCACAAAGTGCTTTCAAAACGAGTCGATGAACGGAATAGGCGTAGCGCCGACGGGTGCCAAAATCTGCGATCGTCACACCAAGATCCCTGTAATTCTCTATTTTCAGTCGCGTTCTTTCGATAATTTCCTCGTCGCTCACCCGAACTACATTATTCATTTTGTAAAACAGTTCGCAGATGAGCGACATCAGCGGTACCTCCCATAGTATGGTGCGATACCAGAATCCTTCAATTGTTACCTCAAGCTGATCACCTTGTTGATTAATCTGCACTTCTTCCGGTTGATACCTATAGCCCTCTAAAAAGTCCAAGTAAACTGGATTTAAATAGGAGCAGGTAACCTGGAGAAAGGATTTTTCCTCTCTTGTTAGTCTTAGGTTAACCATCTGTTGAACTGCAGCCCTCAGCACATCTGCAAAGCCCGGGGGGAAACTGTGGTCACCACGATTTATAAAGCGGTACTTTGCCTTTGCACCCGGAAATAGCCGAATGACGCCTTGCTGCATCGTGAATTTGTAGAAGTCATTATCTAGAATAGAGCTGAAAGTGAAAAGCGATTGAGTATGCATAGCCTGAAATCGTGTATTTTAAAACACAATCCAATTAAGATTGGTTTAGCTTTTATTTCATGATGGATACAGCAGAAAAAAGTACCGGCCGCGATAAAGCTTTTGAACAATCGGAACCCGGGATGGCTCGGGTTGTTCAGCGAAACATTGAAGCGTTAATAGAGCGTAGAAGGAGAGAAAACAGGAACAAAACCCGCGAGGAAAAAGTGGCTGATGGTGTCACCCGCTTCGCAGGGAGTATGTTATTCGTCTACATCCATCTGATTCTCTTTGGAGTGTGGGTACTATGGAATGTAGGGTTTATTGGGCTGCAGCCATTTGACCCCTCTTTTGTCGTGCTCGCTATGTTTGCCTCTGTGGAGGCTATCTTTCTTTCCACGTTTGTACTTATAAGTCAAAATCGTGCGAGTATTCAGGCCGATAAGCGTGCAGATTTGGATCTGCAGGTTAGCTTGCTCTCTGAACATGAAGTAACAAGGCTAATTGTACTCGTAACGCAGATTGCTAAGAAGATGG
>JAQBOT010000100.1 GCA_028287885.1 Pedobacter sp. | reverse complement strand
AAAAAAAAAATTATGAATACCAGAAGAGATTTCATTAAACAAACCGGTATAGCTGCTGCAGCTACCTTGCTACTTCCGTCATTCACCTACGCCAAAACAAAGGTTGTAGGGCTACAACTTTACTCATTAAGAGAACAACTGCCAACTGACGTACGCGGTGTAATAGCCAAAGTTGCCCAGGCCGGCTACAAGGAAGTTGAAACTTATGGATATTCTGTTGAAAATAAATTCTGGGGATTAAGCCCAATGGCGTTTAAAAACCTCTTAATCGAAAATGGATTGAAAGCACCTAGTGGACATTATGGAATGGATAAGTTTATTAAGGATGGCAATGCCGATGAATTAAAAACTTATATCGAAGCAGCAAACACCATTGGCAGCGAATATGTAACAGTTCCATATTTAGGCGACCCATTGCGACAAAGTGCTGATGATTACAAAAAAGTAGCTGCTAAGCTAAATCAAGCTGCGACAATATGTAAGGCTTCTGGATTAAAGATCGCTTATCACAACCATGATTTTGAATTTACACCCTGGGGAGATACCACCGGGTATGAGATCATGCTAAAAGAAACTGACCCGAAACTGGTCGACTTTGAGATGGATATCTATTGGGTAATTAGATCAGGAAACGATCCTGTAAAGTTATTTCAGGCACATCCGGGTCGTTTTGCAATGTGGCATGTCAAAGATATGGACAAGGCGGATAAAACGATTAACACAGAAGTTGGCAGCGGAAGTATTGATTTTGCCAACCTGTATAAGTATGCTAAAACAGCTGGATTGAAACATTCCATTATGGAGCAGGAGAACTTCTCTAAAGACCCTTATGTAAGTATAAAACAAAGCTGTGATCATATAAAAGCAGAATTGATCTAATATTTATTAAAGTTTTCCCCATATTTGTGAATTAAAGTGATTCACAATTCCGTGAATAACAATAACATATCTGAATAAATGAAAGTCGCAGTTGTAGGTGCCACAGGTTTGGTGGGCACTGTTATGTTGAAAGTATTAGAAGAGCGTAATTTTCCATTAACTGAATTAATCCCGGTAGCATCTGAAAAAAGTGTTGGTAAGGAAATTACTTTTAAGGGTAAGAAGTATGCTGTAGTAAATATCGATACTGCAATTGCTATGAAACCGGATATCGCACTTTTTTCCGCTGGAGGAGAAACATCTTTGAAACATGCACCTAGATTTGCAGAAGCAGGGACCGTTGTAATTGACAATTCATCTGCCTGGCGTATGGATCCCTCGAAAAAGCTTATTGTACCTGAGGTAAATTCACATGATCTGTGTATTGACGATAGGATAATTGCTAATCCAAATTGTTCTACGATTCAAATGGTTGTTGCTTTAAAGCCATTACATACAAAATATAAGATCAAGCGTATTGTTGTTTCAACGTACCAGTCAGTTACTGGAACCGGTGTGAAAGCAGTAACGCAAATGATGAATGAACGTAAAGGGATTATGGACGGGCCAATGGCATATGCATATCCTATTGATCTTAACGTAATACCGCAAATTGACGTATTCCAGGATAATGGATACACCAAGGAGGAGATGAAGATGATCAAAGAGACCCAGAAAATTCTAGGAGATCATACGATCAGAATCACAGCAACTACGGTGCGTATTCCAGTAGTGGGTGGGCACTCAGAGTCCGTAAATGTTGAGTTCGAAAGAGATTTCGACATTTCAGAAGTACGGAGCATTCTTGCTAAATCAAAAGGAATCAAAGTTGTTGACGACATTGCGAACTTAAAGTATCCAATGCCGAAGGACGCTCACGAAAGAGATGAGGTATTTGTTGGCCGGATTAGAAGAGATGAATCAAATCCGAACACGTTAAACATGTGGATCGTTGCCGACAATCTTCGTAAAGGTGCAGCTACGAACGCGGTACAAATTGCTGAATTGTTAATTAATGAAGAGCTGATCTAATCCAGCAACTGTATAAGGAGGTGTGATGTTGAAATGTATTTGATTTCAACATCACACTTTTCATTTGATGCCATGTTAAAAAACTCCATCCTCCTATTTCTTGTATTCTTAAAAGGCATTGTATTTGCCCAATCCACAACCACTCAGAGGCTAGAGCAGGCCTACAATATCCTAAAGGCCGATTCCCAGGCACAATATGCGACTACAGCTTTGGTCGTCCTAGACGCAAATACCGGTAAAATCATTTTTGGTAGAAATGAGAACCTGGGTATGGCAACAGCGTCAACATTAAAGACAATCACAGCCGCCACTGCTTTCAGCCTGTTGGGTAAAGACTTCCGATACGAGACAACTTTGGCGTACACTGGCACAATCTCTGCAGAAGGCACCTTGAAGGGCGACTTGGTTCTTGTTGGCGGAGGTGACCCTACCCTTGCCTCCTGGCGGTATGAACAAACGAAAGAAAGCGAGGTATTAAACCAGTGGGTTAAGGCCATTAAAGAAGCTGGAATTAATAGAATCGACGGTGCAGTAATTGGAGAAGACAGCGCTTGGGGCACACAATCTGTTCCTGTCGGATGGATCTGGCAGGATATTGGTAATTACTATGGGGCTTCATCCAGCGCATTAACCTGGCGAGAAAATCAATTTGATGTACACTTGAAAGTAAGTAACACAGGCGTGTCTATTTTGAGAACGCAACCCTCAACCCCATATGTCAAAATCATAAACGAATTAAAGCCTGGCGCTCCAGGCAGTGGCGACAAGGCTTATGCGTTTTTCCCGCCATTAGCAGAAACCGCGTACCTTAGAGGCAGCTGGGCAGTAGGTATAGACAAACCTGGGATTTCCCTAGCTTTGCCTGATCCCGCCTTTGATGTTGCATATCGACTGCAAGACACATTAAAACGTTTGGGAATAACCACCAGCATACCGCCCACAACAACAAGAAGATTAAGCGCAGCAGACCAGCCAGCTCCGAAGATCACCAAAACAATCTCAACAATCAACTCCCCTACTTTAAGCCAAATCATCTATTGGTTCAACAAGAAAAGCATAAACCTTTATGGCGAACACCTGATCAGAACGATAGCCTGGAAAGCTGGTAAAGAGGCTTCTACTGAAAATGGCGTAAAGGAAGAACTAAACTATTGGGCTTCTAAGGGTCTGGATAAAAAAGCTATGAATATCATTGATGGTAGTGGGCTCTCCCCAGGCACGCGCGTCACACCACTTGCAATGGCGACGGTACTATTTCTCGCCCAAAAAGAAAGCTGGTATTCCGATTACATCAATTCCTTTCCAGAACACAATGGGATGCAGCTAAAAAGTGGCAGTATAAACGACGTTTCGTCTTATGCTGGGTACTACAAGGCAAGTAGGGGCAAGAATTACGTCATAGTCATCAACATAAATAACTATTCAGGCACCGGTATTTCAAAAAAGCTCTTGCGGGTGCTCGATGCCTTGAAGTAAGTCACGTATATTTTAATAAATTGCAATCATCTTAGCTTAAAACGACATTAAAAATGAAAAAACTACTGCAACTCTTAGCCCTAATCTGCATTTCCCATCAGGTTTACAGTCAGGACGTAAGTGTAGAGAATACATCCTTTGAAGAAGAAACTGGAATTGCCGTACCGACGGCTCCAATCGCGATCATCCCTGAGCCAGTTTCGCTCATAAAACATACTGGTTCTTTCATTTTACCACGTAACGTAAGCATCCAAGCAGAAAAGACACCCGAAACAAAATTGGTTGTTGATTATTTGCAGCTGCATCTATCTATTCCTACTGGTAGTTTCATTACGCCTTATACAAGCTCCTTGACGCCTACAATCAAACTTATCATTAATCAACAGGCTAATCCAAGTTTAGGGAAAGAGGGTTATCAACTTACCGTTTTACCCAAATCAATCACGATAAAAGCAAATCAAAGTGCCGGATTATTCTATGGCGTGCAGACCTTATTTCAACTGTTTCCTAAAGAAATCGAATCTAAAGAGCTGGTAAGCGGCAAAAGATGGGCAGTACCCTGTGTTGACATCACGGATTATCCAAAGCTGGGCTGGCGAGGACTGATGTTCGACGTTGCACGCCACTTCTTTACTAAAGATGAGGTTAAGCTGTACATTGATGCAATGGCTAAATACAAGTTCAATTTGCTGCACCTGCACCTTACAGACGATGAAGGTTGGAGAGTGGAGATAAAAGGCTTACCAAGGTTAACTGAAGTAGGTGCATGGAACGTGAAGAAAGTAGGAACATTCGGCGATTTCATCCCGCCTACTGCTGATGAACCCCGCACGTACGGTGGCTTCTATACCCAGAATGACATCAAAGAGATCGTCCAATATGCAAAGGACAGATTTGTGAACATATTACCAGAAATAGATGTACCCGGACATAGCCTAGCGGCAATCGTATCCTACCCAGAATTATCTTGCACACCTGGCGCAGAAACCTATAAAGTGCGCTCCGGAGAGAAAATTATGGATTGGTCTAAAGGTGCGCCCCCGATTGCATTGGTAGACAATACGCTTTGCCCGGCTAATGAAAAAGCCTATGTATTCCTGGATACCGTTCTTACGCAAATAGCAGCCTTATTTCCCTTCGAATACATTCACATGGGTGGAGACGAAGCACCAATCAACTATTGGCAAAATAACAGTGCTGTTAAAGCATTGATGCAGCGTGAAGGCCTAAAAAACATTGAGCAGGTACAAGGATATTTTGAAAAGCGTGTAAAAACCATTGTAGAATCTAAAGGTAAAAAGTTCATAGGATGGGATGAAATCCTGGAGAACGAACTGCCGGCCAATACCACAGTAATGAGCTGGAGAGGCATGAAATACGGAATTGATGCTGCAAAGAAAGGTCACGAAGTCGTTATGTCGCCGACAACCTTTGCTTACCTGGATTATATGCAAAGTGACGCCATTACAGAACCAAAGGTTTATGCGTCGTTGCGCTTAAGTAAAACGTATGAATTTGACCCGGTTCCAGCAGGCGTAGATCCTAAATATATAATTGGTGGCCAAGCCAACTTATGGAGCGAACAGGTTTACACCATTCGTCAGGCAGAATATATGACCTGGCCGAGAGGTATGGCCATCGCAGAATCTGTTTGGTCCCCTAACGCTAAGAAGAATTGGGCAACTTTCCTTCCGAAGGTCGAACAGCACTTCAAACGCTTAGATCTTGCAGAAACAAAGTATTCTCCTAGTGTATACGACCCGATCTTTAAAGTTGCCCGTGCGGCAGATCGCTCTGTGGTTGTCGACCTGAGTACAGAAGCACCTGGCCTAGACATTTACTACAGTTTTGACAACTCAGAACCAGATCGCTTTTATCCTAAATACACGGAAAAGTTAAGTGTACCTAAAGATGCAAACACATTAAAAGTAGTAACTTATAAAGGAAAAGAAAAGGTTGGACGTTTAATCAGCATGCCAGTTGACGAACTAAACAAGAGAGCGGGGAAAAGGTAAACATTGAGGTATTTTGTTCATATAGCATACAACGGCTTACATTTCAATGGCTGGCAAAAGCAACCGGGTGTACTGAACGTTCAGGGAGTCATAGAAAAGGCTTTAAGCCAAATCTTCAAGACTCCCGTGTTTATCAATGGTTGTGGTAGAACCGATGCTCACGTGCATGCAAGTCAATTTTTCTTTCACATGGACATTGACCAAGATTGGGATTTTGACTTGCTCTTTCGACTAAACAAGCTCTTGCCCGCTAGTATTGCTGTATTTGACATCATCCCGATGGATGGCATGCAACATGCCAGGTTTGACGCAGTTAAGCGCTCCTACGATTACTTTCTGCACACCTACAAGAACCCTTTCTTAAACGGCCTTAGCTCCTATTATCTACTTGATGGGCTTCGTTTGGATGAAATGAAACGTGCGGTAATGTTGCTGCCTAATTATAACGATTACCGATGCTTTTGCACAGGTCCAGACAAGTATGAACACACCATATGTAATGTGATGTCTGCAGACCTTTTTAGTGACGCTAAAGGCGACAAGATTCGCTTTCAAATCTCTTCTAACCGGTTCTTAAGTAAGATGATTCGGATAATCATGGGACAGCTGCTCAAGATCGGAAAAGGCGTACTTAGTGTAGATGGCTTTGAACATTATCTAATTGCCAAAGAAACACCAGAGTTGATCACTCCGGCACACCCACAAGGTTTATATTTATCGAAAGTAAGTTACCCATATCTAAACCTTCCCCCTCGCGAAGATTTCTCTGCTATTCATGAAAGTCAAAATCTAAGCAATTGGATAAAGATCTAGGATTCTATATTAAGATCTAGGATCCTGAATTAAGAATTTGGTCTTTAACCAGTTCCGTGTTGATGTCTATACCACCAATAGTCAACTTGGCTTTAGAATAAAAAGGCAGTCTTTCTGCCAGTTTTGTTTCTATAAATTGCAGCAAACCCGCTTCATCCAGGTCTTTAATTAAGGGCCTCTTATACTTTTTTTTCTCCAAGCGGCTGGCGAGTGCCAAGGGCGCCATTTCCAGGTAAACAGTTACCCCGTTTAAATTCATCCAGTCCATATTATCAAAGTAGCATGGGCTGCCACCTCCACAGGAAATAACACAGTCTTCTGGATATTTACCCTCCTGCAGGGTTTGTTTTTCAAGCATCCTGAAGGATTCTTCTCCATGCGCTGCAAAGTATTCCGGGACAGATTGGTTTACTATTGCCTCTATCTCCTGGTCAAGATCAAAAAGCGGATAATTCAGACTAGAAGCTAACTTCTTGCCGAAAGTCGTTTTCCCCGAACCCATAAATCCAACTAAAAATATTCTCATTGCTATGAAAGTTTAACCCTTGGATCCACAAAGGCATATAAAACATCTACCAATATATTAATTACAACAAACACGAACGCTATAAACAAAATAGAGCCCATTACCACCGGGAAGTCCGACATTTCTAAAGCAAAAACTGTTGCTCGCCCCAAGCCATTGTACCCAAATATGTACTCAACAAAGAAAGAGCCTGCAAGTAAAGATGCAAACCAGCCTGAAATGGCCGTTATCACCGGATTTAAGGCGTTCTTTAGCGCATGCTTGTATATGATGGCATTGCGTCCCAAACCTTTAGCCCGTGCAGTACGGATGTAATCCTGGGAAAGCACATCCAGCATAGCACTGCGGGTTAACTGGACAATGATCGCTAAAGGCCGCAAGCCTAATGTTACCATAGGGAGCCAAAGATTTTTCCATGTCATAATTTCCCCTTTAAAAGGATCATAACTGTACAGACTTCCAGACATATTTAAGCCGGTATAATCACTCCAAACAAAGCCAAAGAGCCAGGCGATAATAATGCCCGCGAAAAAGGAAGGTGCAGAGATTCCCAGTATTGCAAAGGCATTTGCCGCATTATCGATCCAGGTACCTTTATGCACAGCAGACAATACGCCTAGAAACACCCCAATTAAGGTTGCAAAGACCATCGAAGTTGCCGCAAGGATGAATGTGTTCGGCACAGTTTCCGAAAGTATGGTGGTTACTTCCCGCTTGGTCTGGTAGGAACGACGTAAGTAGGGCAGCTTCAAAGCAATCACGTTCCCCCCAGCCGGTATTAATTTCACATAGTGATATTTCTCTTGCTGTTCTTTATTGTTCTCATGATACCCGATCGGC
>JAQBOT010000080.1 GCA_028287885.1 Pedobacter sp. | reverse complement strand
CTGTTTGTCATGTGGTTCAATTTATTGTAATTTATGAAAATATTGGCTTATTTCATTACACCGATTCTTAAAATTCCCAGTCTGCTTCCGCTGATTTGTTGTTTTGAAAGGAAGAACACAGTACAGTAATCGTTTCTTGTTCATTGTAATATACTGACCTCAAAAACGTTTAATAGATTAATCCTATGAAAGCGATTGTTGAAAAATGGATTTATTTATCAACAATATTGGTGATTGCTTTTTTAAATCCTTGACGACAATCATATAATATCCTGCCAGCTGTCATAGCGAATATCTTTTATACTCACCAAATTTGTTACTCAACGATACCGTTATGGAACTGATACAGAGCAACATTCAACTACCTAGAAGGACTACCAAAAGGGAATCAACCTTTGAGATTGGCATAGCTGACATCACAGCTATGGAAAAAGAACTGAACAGATTACAAGTTCTGTTTTCCGCAGCAAGTTTCATCCTGGCTGAGCATGATGTCAGAACCCTCTCAAACTTGTGCCGCCGACATGCGCAATTGAAGTTGGAGGTAGCGAGTCATTTCAAAAGACTAAAATCATATTCCCTTGAAAACAGGAAGCTTGTCTTAAGATTTAGACAAAGATTAGATCCAGGTCTTGTAAATGACATTCTAATTTTAAGAGGCAAACTTCAGAAATTCCATGACAAGTTGTTCAGAGAGCCGATGGGTAGACGACACATGCTGTAGCTATTCTTTATCTACCTAGTGTGGGAGAACTCCATAAATCTTTTATTAACCTCATTGGCAGACAGGTTACTGCCAGAGTTAATTAAAACGGTATATTTAAAGACTACAGATTGGCCAGCTTTTAACTTGTAATTCAGGACCTCCTTACCCTTGCTAAATTCCTTTTGTCCCAATGGGTTAGCGGCAAATAAGCCGTAACCGCGCGCATGCCAGTAAGTCGGATAGCCAACATTTTGCGGATTATCAAGAATTACCAACGATATAAGTTCATTTCCAATTTTCCCATTTAAGTTAACCCATTTGCCACGGGTCCCCCAAACACTATCGCCCTCAATCCCTTCACTGCTCAAGTATTTACCAGTCACTCCATCATTGTTTAACTTCGCCACTTCCGTTGCAATCCCATTAGCATCGGTAAATTTTTGAGGTTCATCAGATGGATGTTCCAGTTCACGTGCTACACGAATGCCCAATAATCCTTCTTTGTTATCCGTAAAAGAGACATCTTCCTTTAAACTGGTCAGTTTGGTTAGAAATTCAATGGCAAGCTGTTCTCCTTCTTTTGTGAAAATATATTTTGTATCCTCTCTTAAAAGGCTGGTGCCATCTGGCTTCTGCCAATTCATTGTTACCTCAAGTTCTGCTTTATCATCGTCAGCAGTCATTTTGTTTACAGAAACATGCTTAATGGTGCCAAATGCACTTTTCTTTTCGGCGGGTATAGCGGTAGAATTATTCCAAAAATCAAGACCATTAACATTTCCATAGTTAAACCACATTCCTACATGGTGCGGATGGTCAATACGCTCTCCTGGGCGAGGATCCATCGGCCAGCCACGCGTAACCAGCGTTCCCTTTGAAGTCCGCAATGGATACAGTACTGGTTTCATTAATTCTTCCGGGTATATATAGGAAGTAAAGGGCTTACCATCTACAGTAATGTCGACCCTTTTTTGTGCTTCATTTGCTGTGATTGTAAAACGTTTATCTTTTTTAAAGCTACTAAGGCTCATTGCGCCAGCCAGCATAAGGGCGCTCAGCAGGAAAGCTGCGATACTTCTAATATTTTTAATCATTGAACACTTATAAGATTCCTTTTTATTACCACGTAATATACTCGGGATACACCAATGCATGAGCTTAAACTTTGTTAACCTCTAGAGGCGAGTTGATGGAAATATTATGAAATTATAATAGAAGTATTAATAACACAATAACAGCTAAAAGTGAAGCTACAGTAAGAAAGACGCCGCCAACTGCCATTCCTCTAGCCTCTTTCTTAAGTTGTCTAAGCTCTGATTTTAGAGACTTCTTTTCGCTTTTAGTTAGCGTGGATTTGTCCATATGCTTGATCTCCGCTAACCGCTCGGTAATCACATGCAAACGTACTTGTTGCTGTGGGGTTAATGTTTCATGCGGAGCCTTTTCGACTTTACTTGATGCAGTTGAAGAAAGGTTAAGGGAACAGAACACGATGAGCGTGGCCAAAATTAGACGTGAAAGCTTTTTCATAACAGCTAGACTTAGAAAGTAAATTAGGTAAATTTTCATTTAAATCAAAGTAGAAAGCTTAGCTATGTTTTGCAGACAGCGCTACCTTTCTCGGATCATTTTTGAAAATTGCTCCCGATAAGTAATCCCAATTGGAATAGGTGTTTTGTTAATGATAACCCGAGCCTTCTCAATGATTCCAATATGCTTCAAGGAGATGATATACGATTTATGGATGCGAACGAAAATACTTTCAGGAAGCATTTTAATAATATCACTCATTGGCTGGAGTACCATGATCTTTCGACTTTCGGTATAAAAAGTCATGTAATTTCCTGCCCCTTCAATGTAAAAGATATCATCTATAGCTATTTGGAATAGCTGTGTACCACTTTTAACCAGGATCGATTCTTTATGCGGATCCGCTGGATGAGCAACTGCCTTATCAACTTCTTTATGTGATAGATTTTCATTTGCCTTATTTACTGCTTTGAGAAAGCGGTCGTACTTGATCGGCTTAAGCAAGAAATCAACGGCATTGAAATCATAACTTTCTGCAGCAAATTCCGGATATGCTGTAGTAAATATTACTTTGGGCACCTTAGTTAATGACTTCAGTAATTCAATTCCTGACAATTCAGGCATGTTAATGTCCAGGAAAACAAGATCAACTGGCGTACTCATTAAAAAGGACATGGCCTTAAATGGGTTTGTAAAACCTTCAACAAACTCTAAAAAAGGTGTTTTCTGAATATAACCCGTAATCAGTTCGAGGGCAAATGGTTCATCATCAATAGCTATACAGCGCATCTTATTCTAGTTAATTTCTATCTCTAATCTTATCCGAAATGACGAATCTGTCTCTTGGATTTCCAGTTTATGCTGATTCGGATACAAGAGCTGCAATCGTTCTGTTGCATTCCTCAGACCGATACCAGAATTTGATTGTTCTAAAGATCTTGGAGTGCTTTTTTGGTTTCTCGTTTCAAGGATCAAGGATCCCGCCTCCAGGATTATAGAGATAAAAATCTCCGCCTTTCTACTCAAAATGACTCCATGTTTAAAGACATTTTCAATGAATGGAATCAGAATTAATGGTGCAATCTTGCAATTTTGCCAGTTGCCCCTTACCTCATACTTTACCTGGGCAGCCAATTCAGGCGATAATCGCTGTAGTTGCAGGTTCACCGTGTTGTCAATGTATTCAATTTCCTTCTCCAGGCAAACTTTATCTTCATTACTTTCATACAATACGTACCGCATCAATCCAGATAGCTTCTCGATAATATCAGCCGTAGTGACGTCATTGCTCTTTGTTGCCGTTGCGTAGGCCATGTTCAGCGTATTAAAAAGGAAATGCGGATTGATTTGTGCTTTCAGGTATTTTAACTCATTTGCCAGTTTGACTTTATCCAACTGTTGTTGCATTCTCTCGGTCATGATCCATTGCCGGGTTAATGCGTAGCCAACGGATAATGAAAGGATAATTATTTTGCTCTGCATGTTAAATAACAGATCAGAAAAGAATGGCTCATTCTCACTTGAAAATAGCGACAGGCTATATTGCTGATCCAGTACAGTATTTATTCCAACGATGAAAGCATATAAAAAGAACACGCTTAAAAAATACCGGCTGTATTTATGGCGGGAAATGAATTTTGGAACCAGGTACAAAGCATTGGTATAGAACAAGGTCAGATTTAATATCATGTTCCAGATTAACGGAAGGTAGATGGTCCCATCTTGTTTTCTAAATGGCCCTAAAGTATAAGCATTATACCACACCGTTAGGAAAAGGGAGCCCCAAACCAAAACATGCAGTACAACTTCAATATTTGCTCTTACTTTGAATTCCCGACTCATGATCGTGCTCATAAATTATAGAAATCAAATATATCTAAAGGCCGTAGCAAACTGCTATTAATTATACCAATACAGCTTTTGGCTATGCACATTGCATTCGTCAATTGGATTTAATGATTCAGACAGTATTCCTGCGCATTCAAATAATAGAATTGTGGCAATTAAATGAAAGCTTCTCCTTTGGTTTAAATAACCATTAAATAGAATATCATGAAAACAAAAGCTTTCATCACCATTTGCCTGTTTTTTACCTGTTCCCTGCTTTTTGGACAGAACAAAACAACTCAGCGACTTCAGGGTTCATGGCTAGGAAAAATTATTGTACCTAACGGGCCAAAAATTACAACGTTAATGCATTTTAAAGTTATTGCTAAGGCGTTAAGCGGTACATTTGATAGCCCCGATCAATCACATATCGACCTTTTGATGGATTCAGTATGGATGGTCAAAGACAGCATATTCGCCGATTTTTCAAGCCAACTGGGTCCGGGCACAGGGTATAAAGGAGTTTTTCTTGGTGGGGATTCGGTGATTGATGGTCATTGGATTCAGGGTGGTGGCTCGTATGCCTTGAAGTTAAAACCCAGCACCTATGAATATGTACAAAAGGTAAACTTAAATCCGCAGCTTAACGGTTATAAAATCATCAAGCTCATTAAAAGCACGCCGATTAAAGATCAGCACAATACTGGAACCTGCTGGAGTTTTGCCACCACTTCTTTCATCGAAACGGAAGCCATAAGGCTTGGCAAAAAGCCGGTGCCGCTCTCTCCAATGTTTTTTGTTACACCAACGTTTTTAGATAAAGCAGAGCGGTACATCAGACTACAAGGGAATCAATCCTTTAATGAAGGTGGATTAACTTTCCATGCTCTAAAAGTCTACAGAAATTTCGGTGCAATTCCTGAGGAAGTATATTCTGGAAAGTATGACCCAGCCGTTCAGTTCAACCATTTGAAGATGGAACACGAATCTACTGACAAGATAAAAGCATACGTAGATAGAGGCTATGGCAAGATGACTGCTGATGAATACAAAAAATCAATAGCCGAAATTGTATACAAAACTATCCCTAAGGCACCCGAATCATTTGTATTCGAGGGTAAAAGATACACACCGCAGTCGTTTGCAGCAGAAAAGGTAGGCATCAATCCAGACAATTACGTGGAGATTACCTCTTATACCCATCATCCCTTTTACGCCAAATTCGCCTTAGAGATGCCTTCAAACTGGAATAATGATGAATATTTGAACGTGCCCTTGACTGACTTTATCAGTATTGTAGATCATGCATTATTGAATAATTATTCAGTTGCCTGGGATGGCGATATCCAAGAGGGTTATAAAGATGGATACTGCAAGCTAGCAGATGGGAAAGTAGTGACTCAGCAAAGCAGGCAAGCGGCATTTGACGACTATACAACCCAGGATAATCACAACATGCACATTATTGGTCTTGCAGAAAACAAAGATGGCAAGAGGTTTTACATTCTAAAAAACTCATCCGCGTACAACGACAATGGCGGGTATATTTACATGTCTAAAGAATATTTGCAACTGAAAACGATT
>JAQBOT010000078.1 GCA_028287885.1 Pedobacter sp. | reverse complement strand
CCTTGCTTCAAGCTGCATATTTCGGTGCCTACTTCCTTGTAGCGCTGCCTGCGGGCTTGTTCATGAACAGGTTTGGTTATAAAAAAGGAATCATCATGGGACTGCTTTTGTATGCTTTCGGTGCATTGTTGTTTTACCCTGCCGCCGAAACAGCAAGTTTCAATTTCTTCTTGCTTGCCTTATTTATTCTAGCGTCGGGACTAGCCTGTCTGGAGACAGCAGCAAATCCATATGTTACGGTATTGGGTCCCGCCGAAACATCAACCAGTCGGTTAAACTTATCGCAATGTTTCAATGGTGTAGGTTCTTTTTTAGGTCCAATTATAGCGGCCTACCTGTTCTTTAATGATGCCTCAGGGGCAGGAGACGGGAATCTTTCTTCTGTTAAACTTATCTATGTAATTATTGGTATCCTGGTCTTGGTTGTTGCAGGTATATTCATGCGGACCGATCTGCCAGAGATAAAGGAAAGTGAAATTGTATCTGATGAGCTCCTTAATCAAAAGCCATTATTCAAGCACAGCAATTTTACCTTCGGAATCCTTGCTCAGTTCTTCTATGTTGCTGCGCAGGTAGGCATAGCAGCATTGTTTATCAACTATTGTACGGAGAGTGGTGTAGGGATTGACAATGCAGGCGGTGCAAAGTTCTTGTCTGTGGGCTTAGTTCTGTTTACAGGCGGTCGCTTTGTTGGAACAAGCTTAATGCGGTTTGTAAAGCCCCATAAGTTACTTGCCTTGTATTCGATTATCAATGTATTGCTTTGCGTCACGGTGATTATCAAGCTGGATTGGATCTCGGTCTATGCACTACTCGCCTTATTCTTCTTCATGTCTATCATGTTTCCAACGATCTTTGCGTTAAGCATACAGGGGCTGGGGAAACACACTAAAAAAGGCTCCTCATTTTTAATCATGTCTATTGTTGGTGGGGCCATTGTGCCGGTGATTATGGGCACGCTGGCAGATAGCTATAGTACAGCCGCATCTTACATAGTCCCTTTAATATGTTTTGTATTTGTGTTTTTATATGGAATAAGCGGGTATAAAATCAAAGTTAATGCCTAATGATATGACTGATTATTGCTTTACACTGGATCTGAAAAATGATCCAATCCTTATTGAGGAATACGAACAATGGCATCAACATGTCTGGCCGGAAGTTACAGCTCAGATTAAAACTGCGGGGATAGAGGCCATGGAGATCTATAGATACGGTAATCGGCTGATGATGATCATTCATGTGAGTGAGGCGTATAGTCATGAGCGGAAAACAGCGATGGACCTTGCAAATGAAAAGGTGCAGGAATGGGAGGCGCTGATGTGGAAATATCAGCAAGCGGTACCAGGCGCAAAGCCCGGTGAGAAATGGGTTATGATGAAGAAAATATTTGAATTGTAATGGAAAAGAGGGATACAGAAGCGGTGAATATGTCTTTGGAATACATCCAAATTCATCCAGGAGACAATGTGTTGGTCGCCCTACAGGATCTTCCAAAAGGAAAACTGATCATCTTTAAAGACTTAGCTATTGTTTTGCAGGATGAGATTCGGGCGAAGCATAAGTTCTTTATCCAGGATATGAATACAGGCGACGAGGTGATGATGTATGGTGTGCTTGTTGGCAAAGCCATTATTCCGATTCGTAGGGGTGGATTGATGACGGTAGATAATACAAAGCATGCCTCTCAGGAATACAGCTATAGGTCTGTGAACATACCCTGGCAAGCACCAGATGTTTCTGCTTTTACAGACCGCAGTTTTATGGGATATCACCGTGGAGATGGTCGTGTGGGTACCTGCAACTACTGGCTGTTTGTTCCCACTGTTTTCTGCGAAAACAGGAATCTTGACGTGATAAAAGAATCGTTATACAAGACTTTAGGTTATACGGTAACAGATAAGTACCAGCAATTCACAGATGAGCTGCTGCATGCATATGAATTAGGTTTACCTATTGAAAGCTTTCAGATCGATGTGCTTTCTAACGATCAAAGGCCCAAAAACAGGGTGTTCAAAAATGTAGATGGCATCAAGTTTCTGAACCACCAGGGGGGATGCGGCGGTACCCGCCAGGATGCTGATCTACTGAGCAAGCTGCTTGCCGCCTATGCAGACCATCCCAATGTTGCCGGTATTACGGTCTTAAGCCTGGGATGCCAACATTTGCAAACCAGCACTTTGCTGGAGGATATCCGAAAGCGCAACCCTTTGTTCAATAAACCAGTGCTGGTTTTCGAGCAACAAGAAAGTAAGAGTGAAGAGCAACTGATCAAAGAAGCGATAGCAAGAACCTTTGCCGGCTTAGCGGAAATTAATAAAATTGAAAGACAACCTGCAGCTTTAAGTAAGCTGTGTGTTGGCGTGAAATGCGGAGGAAGCGATGGCTTTAGTGGTATTTCGGCGAACCCCGCCGTTGGGTATACTTCGGATCTCCTTGTTGCCTTGGGTGCAAAAGTGCTTTTAGCAGAATTTCCAGAGTTGTGTGGCGCCGAGCAAAGCATCATTGATCGTTGTGTAAACCAGCCTACAGCAGAGAAGTTCATCAGGCTGATGCAGGAATATGATGCTAAGGCGCATCTTGTTGGTTCTGGATTCTACATGAATCCCTCACCTGGAAACATAAAAGACGGACTGATTACTGATGCCATAAAAAGTGTAGGGGCGGCGAAAAAAGCTGGGACTTCTCCGGTCGTAGATGTTTTGGATTATACCGAACAAGCAACACGCCCCGGTTTGAGCCTGGTATGTACGCCTGGTAACGATGTGGAAGCAACGACCGGTAAAGCAGCCAGCGGGGCAACACTGATCCTGTTTACCACGGGCTTAGGTACGCCAACAGGGAACCCGGTGTGCCCAGTTATAAAGATAGCGACCAACACGGCGCTTGCGAATAAAATGGGTGACATCATAGATATTGATACCGGCGCGATCATCCGCGGGGAACGAAGCATTCAAGAGATGGGGATTGACATTTTAGAATATTGCATCCGCGCTGCAAGCGGCGAAATTACACCTAAAGCTGTTCTATTGAACCAGGATGATTTTATTCCATGGAAGCGGGGGGTGTCGTTATGAGGTTAATATTTGGATATTATGAGGTTAACAGTTTTTTGTACTAAAGAAATGATATATGTTCAGTTTAAAAGGTAAATCGGCTGTAATCACCGGTGCGGGCAGCGGAATTGGAAAAGCCATTGCGATATGTTTTGCAAGGCAAGGCGCAAAAGTTCACATCGTGGAACTAAACGCAGATGCTGCGGCACAAACAATAGCCGAGATTGATGCAGATGATACCGCAGTTGCTTACAGTTGTGATGTAACCAATCAGACGCAAGTACTTGATACCTTCCGGCAGATTGGAAGGGTGGATATATTGGTTAATAATGCCGGGATTGCACATGTTGGAAACGTAGAGACAACGACCGAGCAGGACTTTATGAAGGTCTTCGATGTCAATGTCCGGGGAGCATACAACTGTTTGTTTGCAGCGATTCCTATGATGAAGCAAGCAGGAGGAGGTGTGGTGTTGAATATGGCTTCTATCG
>JAQBOT010000039.1 GCA_028287885.1 Pedobacter sp. | reverse complement strand
TCTGCTCAATAAACTAAATATTTTTACATTTTGGTTGATGGCAGCTGTTCCCAACACTTCAAGCATGTCATTCGCTTGACTCATGTCTATACCTTGCTTCTTGGTGAAGTTAACAATTGCGTCTGAGTTTTCTACTTTCCTTTTTACGATGGCGAGTCTTTCATCACTGATCAATCCAAGCTCATGTCCAATAGGGGAGAGTCTAATATCTGCATTGTCTTGTCTTAATAGTAGGCGATGCTCCGCCCTGGAGGTAAACATCCGATAAGGCTCTTCGGTACCTTTGGTTACAAGATCGTCGATCAACACACCTATATAAGACTCAGATCGCTTCATAATAAGCTCATGTTTGTCATAAACCTTTTGGTGGGCGTTTATTCCAGCTATAAATCCTTGACTTGCAGCTTCTTCGTATCCTGTAGTTCCATTAATTTGGCCTGCAAAGAACAGATTTGCTATTTTCTTAGTTTCAAGGGTTAATCCCAGCTGGGTAGGCGGAAAAAAATCATACTCGATCGCATATCCAGGTCTGAACATCTTAGCATTTTCAAATCCCGGTATTTGGATCAACGCACGGTACTGTACATCTTCCGGTAGGGAAGTTGAAAATCCATTTACATAAATCTCGCAGGTGTTCCAGCCTTCCGGTTCAACAAAGATTTGGTGGCGTTCGCGTTCTGCAAAGCGATTGATCTTGTCTTCGATAGATGGGCAATACCTCGGACCGAGGCCTTTGATTCTTCCGGTGAACATTGGCGATTTTTCAAACCCTTCTTTTAGGGTTTCGTGAACATTGCTGTTCGTGTAGGTAATCCAGCAACAACGTTGTTCTGTTGGACGTTCTACATTGGTGTAAGAGAAACGACCCGGGTTTTCATCTCCCCATTGTTCCTCCATTAAGGAATAATTTAGAGATCGGCCATCCACACGTGGGGGAGTACCAGTCTTCATTCTCCCGGCCTCAAAACCGAGTTCAACCAATTGTTCTGTCAATCCAGTGGCAGAACGTTCTGCGGTACGGCCGCCACCAAATTTTTTTTCTCCAATATGGATCAAGCCGTTCAAGAAGGTTCCATTTGTAAGAACAACCGACTTGGCTCGAATCTCTACCCCTAGTGAAGTTTTTACACCACACACTACATTGTCCTTTATTATTAGACTGCTCACCATGTCTTGCCAAAAGTCGACATTTGGCGTGCGCTCTAAGGCAACGCGCCACTCTTCCGCAAAACGCTTGCGATCGTTCTGTGCTCTTGGGCTCCACATTGCCGGACCTTTGGAAAGGTTTAGCATACGAAACTGTAAAGTGGTTTTATCTGCAATGATTCCGGAGTATCCGCCCATGGCATCAATCTCTCTTACTATTTGCCCTTTGGCCACTCCGCCCATTGCCGGGTTGCAACTCATTTGAGCAATCGTCTCCATATTCATCGTAATTAAGAGGACTGAAGACCCTAAATTTGCAGCTGCGGCCGCGGCCTCACAGCCTGCGTGTCCAGCCCCTACAACGATTACATCATACGCTTTAAACATGATATTTTGGGTTATGTTTCACGTGGAACGAAGATGTAAATAACACCTTAATTATTGAATGTTTCACGTGGAAGATTTTACTGTTAAATTTTTGTACAAGCTAAATACCGACACCAACGCCCAGAAACTTTCAAGAACAATGAAAGGTTTAAACTGCAGCAAGAAGGAAGAATATCCAGCTAAGCCGGCGCCTGCAATATTTAAAATACTATAAGCTGCGCTTTCCGTTTTTACTATTTTTAGGATCTGCAACAAGAAGGCAAGAAGTAAGAGGGACACACCGAGTGTTCCAGTAATATCTGCTTGTGTCATATTAATTGTTCTTTTCTGAGAGCTCCAACCATCTTGCCATTACTAAATCTAATGTGCTCGTTATGCCTTCTATATTCTTAGTTACATTCTGAATTTCCTGGTAGTTTGAACTATTGATCTGTCCAAGAGATGCAGTTAGTGTTTCGATTTCATTCTCAAGTCTGGAAACTTCCTGTTCGGCATCGTCTAATTCTTTCTGCTCCTTATAAGAAAGCTTCTTGCTTGCTTCCTTAACGACAGGAGTAGGATTAAGGGCTTTCTTTTCTGCTTTTTCTTTTAAAAGATCTAAACTGGTCCGGTATTCTGAATAGTTTCCATTATAAATATTCACCTCACCATTCCCTTCCATAATAAACAATTGCTCACTCATTTTGTCGAGTAAATATCTATCGTGGGACACGAGGATCAATACGCCTGGAAAGTTTTCAAGGAATTCTTCCAGCACGTTTAAAGTGTCAATATCAAGATCATTGGTAGGCTCATCCAGGATCAGGAAGTTTGGATTTTGCATCAATACCTTCATCAGGTGTAAACGCTTTTTCTCACCACCACTCAGCTTTTCAACCATCCCATGCTGCTTCTTCGGTGGGAATAAAAACAAGGTCAGCAACTGTGAAGCGGAGATCGTTTGACCGTCTGCCATCTTGATGTATTCTGCATCAGATTTCACGATATCAATGACACGTTCCTTTTCGTTAAACGCCAATCCACCTTGTTTGTAATAACCATACACTGTGGTTTCGCCAACGTTTACTTTACCTTGTTTCGGCTGAAGATATCCTGTTATGATATTCAGTAAAGTAGATTTACCTGTACCGTTTTTTCCCGCAAGACCTATCCGGTCTGCACGTTTGAACGTATAGGAAAAATCACTAATGATTTCTTTCTCGTCAAAGCTCTGACCAATATGTTCCAGTTCAAGGATTTTATTACCCTGTCTAGCCATCTTGACATTTAACGTAATGCTTTGATTATCAGTATTTTGTTTAGTTCTGCTGTCTAAATCATAGAATGCATCGATCCTGGCCTGAGATTTTGTTCCACGTGCCTGAGGCATCCTTCTCATCCATTCCAACTCCTTCTTAAGCAGGTTCTTGTTCTTCTGGAAAGTACTCTCGTCAGAAGCTTCACGTTCTGATTTTTTCTCCAGAAAGTAAGCATAGTTTCCATTGTACGTATAGGTCTTTCCACGATCCAACTCCACAATGGTATTACAAACATTATCTAAAAAGTATCGATCATGCGTAACAAGGAGGATGGTCTTATTTCCAGAAGTAAGCAGTTTTTCCAACCATTCAATCGTATCGATATCCAGGTGATTTGTTGGCTCATCGAGGATGTAGATCTCTGGATCTTCAATAAGCAATTTAGCCAATGCAAGTCTTTTTTTCTGACCGCCAGACAAAGTTGAAATCTGTTGCTGCAGGTGGGTAATACCCATGCGACTTAAAATAGTCTTGATTTCATGTTCGTATTCCCAGGCATTGTGTTCGCTCAATTCTCCATAAAGATGGTTGAGTTTATCTTCGTCTGGGTGTGGCTGCTCGATCAATTCTTCGTATTCCTTGATCAACTGCTGCTGCTTGTTTTCTAGTGAAAATATAAAGTCGCTTATAGAATAGCCATCAGGGAAAGTAGGTTCCTGATCCAAAAAACCAATCTTAACTGATTTGTTCTTAACGATCTTGCCTTCAAGTGGGTTGAAACGTTCGGCCAAAAGCTTCAAAAGCGTACTCTTTCCCGCTCCATTTATTCCAACCAGCGCAACGCGTTGTCCGGCTTGAATTCCTAGAGTTAATTTTTTAAATAGCCATTCATCATGGTAAGCATGACCTAAGCCTTCAGCTGCAATTAATGTGCTCAATGTGTGTTGTTAACGATATTAGTATGAGAAATTTGTACAAAAGTAAGCATTAAAATTTTGCTGTGAGATTGCGGCATTTAAGCGGAGTGTAAATTTAACGCCTGTTTCTTGGCCATAGTGAGTTTTGATGAAGTATTTTCAACAGCGATCAAGGTACTTAGTGTAAATAATCTTTCATCAAGGCCCGATTCAATACCTTAAAGAAGCCTTGGAGCCATGAAGCCTTTTGCATTTCAAAAGGCTGTTTTTCACTGTGCAATTGCTCCGGCAAAGCTATGCCTAGTCTATGCCTATGCCTTAGCTCAAGGCGAAGCAAACCCACAGCTTCAGCATAGGTTATCCGGGACACATAAGTGCCAGTTCATACGGTTTCCTTGGGCAGGGTAGAAGTAAGGTGTTCGTGTATGTTAAGGTAATTTAAAAAGACGCTTGGGCCGCTAGCTATGATTTCAGGACGAGTTTTGAAAGGTAAAGATCTTCTTTCTCTGTCATCAACAACTTCGCCGCTTTCGTTTTATCCTTGTAGCCCAGCAGGTGCAGGGTTCCATGGACCATGACCCGACACATTTCGTCAATGAAATCACGTGAAAACTGGCCTGCATTTTCCTTTATCCGGTCAACACTGATAAAAATGTCTCCTACAATCGTTTTGGGCGCTTCTGAGTTATCAAAAGTGATTACATCAGTATACGTGTCGTGATTTAGATATTGTTGGTTCATGCCCAGTAAATATTCGTCTGAGCAGAAGATGAAGTTTAACTCCGCTAATACGTATCCTTCTGCAGCAACGGCCTCTTTCAACCAGTTCTTGATGATTGTCTTATGCTTTAAGGTAAAGCTGATGTCTTCTGTGAAAAAATGTATTGCAGATTTTGGCATTCAAGTTTGATTATCGACTGCAAATTTAGTGATTTATACCATTGCGCCCTTGATCCTAGGTGCTTGTAAATAAATTTTAAAAGCCTGTTAAACGAAAAAGCTTCCCGAGATCCTCGGGAAGCTTGTACGAATATTGTTTATAATAATCTAGATTACTTTAACATTGATCGCATTCAAACCTTTTTTTCCGCTTTCAACATCGTATTCTACTTTGTCATTTTCACGAATTTCATCGATTAGGCCTGTTGAATGTACAAAAATTTCGCTATCGCCATTAGCTGGTACGATGAATCCGAATCCTTTAGTTACATTGAAAAATTTTACTGTTCCTTCTTGCATTGTATTAATATTAAAAAATTAAGTGTGCAAGGTAGGAAATTTTTATAATAAAAAGCAAATGCTTTTTTTTTTGAAAATGACCTCCGAATAAAGTAGCCTGGAGCTATTTGATTGTGCCGGAGACATTTAAGGTAATCTGACTGGAATGTGGTATGCCTAAGGTTGTTGCGGGTTTTACTTTCAACAAATTTTGCAGATAAACTGAAATGATACCTTCAAGAACTTTCTTCCGCTTTTCGTAATATTCAGGCATGTCATTTCTGAAGGTATCCAGATGGATTTTGCCGTTCTTGTCGACCACACATGTAAACGCATAGCCAAAGTCCTGATAGGCATTATGAATTTTAATGCTGTATTCGGGGTATAGATAATCGTATGACTCACTTTTCCCCGATAGTTTATCGACAGAGCTGAGTTTCTCTACGCGAATAGCCGGGCTAATGGGCCTGAATTCTACCGGCGATGTTCCTCCAAAAGCAGCCGTTGCATTGGTTGGATTTTGCTCGGACTTGGCAACCAACTTTCTGATAAAAGCGGTGTCAGCAGAGGAAGGTCGTTGCAGTGTTTGTACATTGGTATGTAGGACATTTTGGATGTAGTCTTCGGAATAAAAAGTCATTCGCACATCTGAACGGATGTCATGCGCGATGATTTGACCTTTCAAACTCAGGCGCTGCATTTGCATGCTGTCTTTCTCGACCTTTTTGATCCTAAACCACTCACCAGCGAAATTATAAACATCCGCGTGGTCATACAGGAGGTGAAAACCCTGCATTTTGTTGCGTTGCGGACTGTAAACCAACACAGAATCATTTGAGACAAACTGCATGGTCCAGCTGGGCACCTGTTGAAAGCCCATCTCATTAAAAGACAAACCGCTGCTGAAACGCCGCTTTACTTCGTAGAATTTTATTCCTTTTATTGGAAGAAAAGACAGCCTGGTAGGAGGGTCCTTTTTCTGATGAACAACCTTATCCTGTGGCTTGGAATTACAGCCACTTATTATCAAGCCAGCTACGACTACTGTAGCCAGACGGTTAAATTTCCCCATACGCAATCAAAAGTGTAAAAGTAAGGTAATGAACCTTTCAGATTGGCGGTACCTCATATTCTTTTTTTCAAAGTTAGGACTTTATATATGTTTTCTGACTTTCTGAAAACTTCGACAATAACCGTCCTACCGTCTCCGGACTTGAATATGTTGCCGATGTTTTCAAGATCCATGGTCTTCACGGGATTGAAATTCACACTTACAATTTCATCACCAACTAAAATTCCGGCTGTAATTCCAGGCGAGTTGGGCTCTATTCTTTCCACGTAAAAGCGGTTTGACTTTCCTTCTTCAATGTATACTTCTAAGCCTGACATATCGTGTTCAAACGGTAATTTATAATTGCTATTTGGCTTGAGGTAAACTTTGTTGTTGGCATAATCAATCGTTAGATCAAAATGCCGCAGTAAGTCAGCGCCAACACTTCCATTTCTTCCTGTTTCTGTGGCTTTCGCTCCGCCGTCGTTATAATCCGGATAGCTCGCGATCACGTCGGTAAGTGTAAACGGGCCAATTTTCACTTTTTGTACACGACCGATGTTCCCACTGATGAGCCCACTAAAGCCCATGCCCAGGTTTGCAGGAATCTTTTTTTTAGGTTCAGGGAAGAGCTTACCATCATACGACTCTAAGGATAGGCCGTTGCTGGCACCACTATCCATAAGCAGTTTGGCATTGATCTCTCCAACAGTTGGAGCCAGAATGCCTGCAGTTATATAAGGTTTATTCAATATTAACTTGATGTCAATGGGTTCTCCCTTGATCTTCACCTTCTCACCCGGTTTGTAAAAAATCAGGCGCTGGTTTGAATACTTGATCTTAACCAGGAAGCTGTTGATGAAGTAGTACCCGATGATTCCATGAACATGGATACCCAGGAAATTAGACAGGTTGAAAATATCTTTCTTGAGTATGGCGGCGGGGATATTCTGCATATTGGATTTGCCGATATCAACCTGAAGTGAGTTGGAAGCAAAAGCTTCTACATCGTTTCCCTTTCCTAGGCCGGTGAGCTTGATGGTTCGAACCTGTTTTAAGTCGCTGGCCTCTAAGATAGTTGGATCTGTGACCAGCATGGGACTTACGCCGGTATCCAGAATAAAGTTAAATGGACCTTTTTTGTTAATGTAAATCGGAATGATGATCAGGTTTTTAACCAGTTTGAATTCTAGTGCATCTTTTTTACGATTGCCCCTAAATTCAAAACCTTGTGCTGAAGAGGTTTCTGGCTGGCATATGACGGTTATCAAGAGTAAACTAACCCATGTGTTTAACCAAAACGCTTTCAATAACCAGGATTTCATTAAGTAATTTAATAAATTCGGAAATAATTCCGATACAATTATTTCAACAGATGACAACTAAATTGAATTACTTAAAAGCCTGCGTTTTTGTCTTATCCGGCAGCATCTTTCTCTCTGCATGCTCGCTTAATCAGCGCATGGCGCATAAGGTGAGTCGACAATTTAAAGCTTCGAAAATAGTTGATCAATACCATGTTGGATTCGCCCTATACGACCCCGTAAAAAAGGAAATGATCTATGGAAAGAATGCCGATACCTATTTTACCCCGGCCTCCAATACCAAATTACTTACGTTTTATGCAGGCTTAAAAATGATCCCCGACTCCATTCCTTCTTTACGTTATGTGGAGCAAGGAGACTCACTTATATTCTGGGGAACGGGTGATCCTTCATTTCTACAAACAGAACTAAAGGGCATGAAGGCCTTTGAATTCCTAAAGAGCAGTAAAAAGAAGCTGTTTTTTTCGCCAAATCGCTATTCAGGAACAATCTATGGACAGGGATGGTCATGGGATGATTATAATGATTACTACCAGGCGGAGATCACCGAATTGCCCTTGATGGACAACCTGCTTGCTGTTACCACTGACAAAAACAAGCTGAAGGTTAGTCCGGCTTCTTTAAGCAATTGTGTAGTGATGGATAAAGCAAATAGATCAGGAACATTCAAGGTGACCAGAGCATTAGATCAGAATGTTTTCACCTATCCAAATGCAACCCGGGCACCAGACTTCCGACAGCAAATTCCGTATAAAACAAGCACGCTGCTGACGCTCAATTTGCTTGGCGATACCCTGAGAAAACGCGTTGGCGTTATACCTATGCAAATGCCGGCAACAGCAAAGACAATCCACAACATGAAGAGTGATTCCGTATTCAAAGCGATGCTGCTTCCGAGTGATAATTTTATTGCTGAACAGCTGTTGCTGGTTTATTCGAATCAGATTTCTACTGATTTAAGCAGCTCCAAGGCCATCGCGTATATATTACAGAACTACCTGAGCAATTTGCCCGGTAAGCCCACCTGGGTAGATGGTTCTGGCCTTTCCAGAGGGAACCTGTTTACGCCCAGGGAAATTGTTTCCGTGCTGGATTCTATTTATGTGACCGTTCACGACAACAAGAGGCTGTTCGGAATGCTTCCTGCGGGAGGAAAGACAGGCACGTTGAAGAATGCATATCCGAAGACCGAGTATCCCTTCGTATTTGGTAAAACAGGAAGTCTCTCCAACAACCACAATCAAAGTGGCTATGTGGTCAGCAAAAAAGGGAAAGTTTACATCTATTCTTTCATGAACAACAACTTTGTTCTGCCCACATCTGAAGTGCGTGCAGAAATTGCAAGGATTGTAACCTACATTCATGAAAAATTTTAGAACGCATTCATGAAGAGTTTTAAAACGCCAGATTACAGGCTTTCGAAGGGGATATCCATCAGCTCATAGCTTGGCCAACCAGTAAAATCAAAGTGCCACCATTCATTGTACATCACTTTAAATCCATGTGCCTGCATAGTCTGGATAAGAAAGTCGCGGTTTTTAATGATTTGCT
Source organism: Pedobacter sp. (assembly GCA_028287885.1). Lineage (GTDB taxonomy): Bacteria > Bacteroidota > Bacteroidia > Sphingobacteriales > Sphingobacteriaceae > Pedobacter. The sequence continues at coordinate 366 of JAQBOT010000039.1, read as the reverse complement.
CTGGTAGCTTGTTGTAGTGCGGAGCTGCAGCGGGCTCAAAGCTGTCGTAAGGTGTGGGCATTGGGATATCCTTCCCGGTTTTCAAATCAATGAGCGTTAAATCTACTGCACAGCCACGGTTGTGCTTGGATCCTTCTGCGGGATTGGCCACAAAGTTTTTGTCACTGGCACGTTTATAAAAATCCACGGTTATCGCATAAGGGCGGTAGGCATCGAAGATCTTCAATCCATAACCCTTCTTCTTCAATTCTGCCTGAATAATCCTCAGCTGCTGTACAACGGGCCTGCGCGCAAAAGCACGGGCTTGTTTGTACATGACCTGCTTCATGAAGTTATTTTTAGTGGCGTAGCGGATGTCCAGCTTAA
>JAQBOT010000004.1 GCA_028287885.1 Pedobacter sp. | reverse complement strand
ATACCTAAAGCCGTTACAACAACTTCATTCAGGTTATTTGCAGCAGGAGCCAGGCTTACCGTAATTGAAGTTTTCCCCCCAATGGCAACTTCTTTGCTTTCATACCCGGTGTATGACAAGATCAAAGTTCCATTTTCTGGTGCATTGATAACAAAATCACCGTTAACATCTGTTGATACACCCGTAGATGCACCTTTAACTTTTACCGAAGCACCAATAAGAGGCTTTCCTGTTTCATCCAAAACTTTCCCGGTAATTCTAAGATCAGCAACTTGCGCTGCCCATATGGCAGATTTAACGGTTGTAGTTCGCAGTGCATAGGCCGGGGCATTTATGCTAGCTGAAGCGTTTAAACTCAGTAGCAGCGAGGATGCAAACGCCAGCTTGGCTGATAATGACAGCTGCGAGGTTCGGCGTTTACTTTTTACACCTTTAAGGTGTTTTTCAATTTTCATACTTGTGCTTGTTTAGTTTTGTAACTTAAGTTTCTTGCAAATTCATGGAATTCAAGAGAAATTATTGGTTATTCTTTAATAAAACCAGAAAAAATGGAGTTTAACTATAAAAAATTGGTTGTTTTATGAAATAGTCCAATATTTTACATCAATACAGTATCTTTTTTTGATGTAATCTCCTATATCTGTATTTGTAACCGAATTATTAGGCTAAATAATAGAATAAAATTTAAAGTTCCTAAGACTTTATTAAATATTTAATAAGTTTTCTTTTTTTAGAATAAAAAACCTAATTATGTAAATACTAAACCCTTAACGCCCTTGAGCAGTATCGATTTTTTACTAAATAACAGTGAGGTTGTAAAATCGCTGTATTACCACAACCCCTCAACCAGTGCAGATATAAGTTGCTACACCGGTAAAAGTATCCCACACGTAATCAAGATACTGAACGAGCTGGTCAAGGAAGGGTATGTAGCGGAAAATGGATATGCTACATCAAGCGGTGGTCGTAAGCCTTTGAATTACTCACTTGTTTCCGATACACATTTTCTGCTTTCTGTAAGCATGGATCAGTTTTCCACCCAAATGGTGATCGTAGACATGAATAATCGCTTTATAACTGAGGTTATTCGTTATGAATTTGACTTGTTGCGCTCAGAGCCGGGAACTCTTGTTAATTACATAAAGATCTTCATTAAAGACTCTGGAGTTTCTAAAAAAAATATTATTGGTATCGGTCTAACGATGCCGGGTTTTGTCAATACAAAGGAAGGCGTTAACTACACCTTCCTTAAAGTAGCAGACCAGACGCTGGTCGAATACGTGCAGCAAAGAATCAAAATACCCGTTTTCTTAGAGAATGATTCAAAAGCAATTGCACTTGGAGAACAAAAATTTGGCATTGCATCAAATGTCGAAAATGTATTGGTGTTAAATCTGGGCTGGGGAATTGGACTTGGGATGATACTCGGGGGTAAGATTTTCAGGGGCAACAATGGGCTCGCCGGAGAATTTAGCCATATCCCCCTATTTAAAAATGGAAAGCTTTGTAAATGCGGTAAACATGGCTGCCTCGAGACCGAAGCCTCTTTGATAGCCGTTACTGCAACCGCCAAACAGGGCATTGCAGCTGGGCAAATTACCAGTCTGGCAAACTATGAGGTTGTTGATGCTGATGTAATTATTAACGAAGCAATTAAGGGTGATGCATATTCTGTGCGGCTTATTTCTGAAGCAGCCTACCATGTTGGTGAAGGTTTAGCGATACTTATTCACCTGATGAATCCAGCTGTCATCGTTCTAAGTGGTAAAGGTAGCGTTGTGGGGAAGCTCTGGCTTGCACCTATTCAACAAGCAATTAATGAGCATTGCATTCCGATGCTAACACAGTATACGGAGCTTGTGATATCTAATCTAAATTCAAAGGCACAATTATTAGGTGCTGCCGCACTGGTCGTTGAAAACTTTGGTAAACCGCTCGAAGCTAAATTAAAAGCTATAAAAGAAATTTCTGGATCAATAAACTGAGCATAAAAATGAAATATAGCAGTAATACAATTGTTAAGTTTTTAATCACTGCGATACTCGCTATTTCTGCTGACCTTGCCTTTGGGCAGCAGCACAACATGTCGAAAAAGTATGAGGCACCAACTGATCCAGCTGTTCAGCAAAAACTTGCACAGTGGCAAGATCTGAAATTCGGTCTCTTTATGCACTGGGGAACTTACAGCGAATGGGGTGTGGTAGAAAGTTGGAGTATTTGTCCGGAAGATGAAGGATGGACACAGCGAAAAGGTCCTTTTAGCGCCAGCTATGAAGGCTACAAAAAAGCTTATGAAAACCTGCAGACTACGTTTAATCCGGTAAAGTTCAATCCAGAAAAATGGGTGAAAGCGGCATGCGATGCAGGTATGAAATACATGATCTTTACGACGAAGCACCATGATGGTTTTTCCATGTTTGACACGAAGGAGACCGACTACAAAATTACAGATCCAAAAACGCCTTTCTCTAAAAACCCAAGAGCCAACGTTACGAAAGAGATCTTCAACGCCTTTCGTAAGGAAAACTTTATGATTGGTGCTTATTTCTCTAAGCCAGACTGGCATTCGCCTTACTATTGGTGGCCATACTTCCCGCCCAAAGATCGAAACGTAAATTATGATCCGGCAAAATATCCAGAGAAATGGAATCAGTTCAAAGATTTTACATACAACCAGATCCAGGAATTGATGACCGGTTATGGTAAAGTAGATATTTTGTGGTTGGATGGAGGTTGGGTTCGCCCGAAGAATACCATTGATACAACTGTTGACTGGCAACGTGGTATTCGTTTTAACCAGGATATTGACATGGCTAAAATTGCCGCGATGGGCAGAAAAAACCAGCCAGGTTTGATTGTAGTTGATCGTACCGTGACCGGCCCATATGAAAATTATACGACGCCAGAACAGGAAGTTCCAGCAAAGCCTTTAGATTATCCCTGGGAAACCTGTATGACCATGGGGAACTCTTGGAGTTATGTTCCAGGGGATCACTACAAGTCAGTACATGACCTGGTACAGCTGCTGGTAAAAGTAGTATCCCGCGGAGGCAATTTCCTGATGAACATTGGACCTGGTCCGGATGGGGATTGGGACCCTGAAGCCTACAAACGTTTGCAAGGGATTGGCGCCTGGATGAAAATCAACGGGGAAGGCATTTACAATTCCCGTGCTGTTGCACCTTTTTCCGCCGGGGATATCTATTACACAAAGAGCA
>JAQBOT010000410.1 GCA_028287885.1 Pedobacter sp. | reverse complement strand
GGATTTCGTGTTATCAGCATTAATGGTGATAAAGTAACACATAAGTATTATAGCCTGGATTCTATTCCGAAGCTACCACCACTTTAATGGAAACTCTATTTCGGCAACAGAACTTACCACCAAGTCTGGTTTAAAGGCATAATGTCCCAGGCGCTCCTTCCGGGCAATGCCAGATAAAACCAATATGGTTTTATATCCCATTTGAACGCCACCCTGAATATCCGTCTCCATTGTATCACCAATTACGGTTGTTTCTGCAGTCTCCAGCCCAAGGTATTTGCGTGAAGAGCGCATCATCACCGGACTGGGTTTACCAGTTACAAAGGCCTTTCTACCGGTTGCTTCTTCAATCATCGCTGTAGTTGCTGCAATTCCAAGATTATTCCAGCCTGGCTTTTTCGGTGAAGGATCCCGATTGGTGGTGATAAACTTGGCGCCTGCTAAGATCATGTCAACAGCGCGCTGTACCATCTCCAGTGTGAAATTTCTTCCCTCACCGAGAACAACAAATTCCGGATCGGTATTAACGAGTGTAATCCCATTCTCATGTAAGCTGGCCAGTAAGCCCCCTTCGCCTAAGACATAAGCTGTTCCCCCAGAGCTTTGATCACCCAGAAACTTTCCTGTTGCCATCGCGCTGGTATATATATGCTCTTCAGTAACATGTATGTCCAAAGATTTCAACTTTCGTACAACCTCCAGCCGTGTCCTTTGGCTGTTGTTGGTCATAAATGTAAAAGGAATATCGTTCTTAAGTAAGTTTGCTATAAACTTATCAGCACCTTCTATTAGGGATTCACCACTGTAGATCACCCCATCCATATCTATCAAGAGTCCATGTTTCATATTATTTCCTTTTGTGGAGGTTTTTCGCGGCAATGTATACATTTCGAAATACTTAGGTGTTTAATCTGCATTAAGATACATAACTTTTAGAAAATGGCGTACAGGGGGTTTTCGACTAAGAATTGGACCTAAAATGACGAAGCAAGCTCAAGCATGTAACTATATTGTGCAAATCGGCAATTTATTATCATGATTTGTGCTGACAAATTCCAATACCTTGCTATATTGGACTATTGTTATAATAATGTAACAAAAATTACCTTTCTAGTTTTTAATAAATAAATTATTATCCAGATTATGTTAGATGATGTTAAAACCAGTACAGCAATGAAGCCAGGTTCAAAGGCGGGAATGCCTCCTATTGCAATTATCGGAATGTTGTTCTTTGTTTTCGGGTTTATTACCTGGCTGAACTCTGTTTTAATCCCTTACCTTAAAATTGCTTGCGAGCTTAACAACTTTGAGTCCTACCTGGTCGCCTTTTCCTTTTACATCGCCTATTTGGTCATGGCAATACCTGCTGGACTTGTACTAAAAAAGGTTGGTTTTAAGAAGGGAATGTCACTTGGTTTGGGCGTCATCTCAATCGGAGCTTTAATTTTTATACCCGCTGCACTTACCCGCACCTATACGCTGTTCTTATTTGGCCTGTTTGTTCAGGGGACTGGATTAGCACTCCTTCAAACAGCGTCTAACCCTTATGTTACCATCCTGGGTCCAATTGAGAGCGCCGCAAAACGAATAAGCATCATGGGAATATGTAACAAGGTTGCAGGTGCAATTGCACCAATTGCAATCGGCGCCATAGCATTGAATAATGTAGATGGCCTTGTTGCAAATCTGAGTAAAATGTCAGAATCGCAAAAAGCGACTGAACTTACCGCGCTTGCTTCAAGAGTAATTATGCCGTACTCAGTTATCGTGGTGGTACTTGTTGTACTTGCCGTTCTGGTTTATTTCTCCACCTTACCTGAAATTGATACTGATCAAGAGGATGATATAGTTGCAGCCGCTAATAAAGATAAATCATCTATATTCCAATTTCCACATCTCTTGCTGGGCGTATTAACCCTTTTCCTATATGTTGGGGTAGAAGTATTAGCTGGTGATTCAATCATAAGTTATGGAGCTTCGCAGCATATTCCTTTGTCAACCGCCAAGTTCTTCACAACTTGTACGCTTATTGCCATGATCGTTGGATATATCATTGGTATTACTTGTATTCCAAAATACATATCTCAACATAAGGCATTGAAGATTTGCGCAATCATTGGCTTTATATTTTCCATAGGCGCAATTCTTACGCATGGTTACGTTTCCGTATTATGCATTGCGCTCTTGGGCTTGGCAAATTCAATCATGTGGCCAGCAATTTGGCCACTGGCTCTATCAGGTTTGGGAAGGTTTACAAAAGTTGGTTCCTCGTTAATGATTATGGCAATTGCAGGTGGTGCTTTAATTCCGCTGCTATATGGCAGTTTAGTTGACAAATTTGGTAATCAGGAAGCCTACTGGATACTTGTTCCTTGTTATCTAATGATCTTTTATTATGCATCATATGGTCACTTGGTAGGTAAAAAAAGACTTGCTACTGCGGTATAGTTAAGATTCAATAACATTTACTACATAAAAAAGGGAAAGCTACGATAAGTAGCCTTCCCTTTTTTTACAATAGTTTCCTTTTCTTAGGATAACTAGTTTTTCCTTCATTGCAATTCTAGCTTTCCTATTTATTTTTATTTGCAATAAGCCATGCTTTAAGCTCTTGAACTTCAGCCTGATGTTCCACGATAATCTTGTTAGCCATTTGCAATATGGCATCTCTGTGTCCGTACGCAAGTTCCAATTTAGAGATATCCACACCTGCTTGGTGTAAGCCCAGCATAAGTGTTGCAAAGTCGTGATCTACTTTTCCATTAAGATCAGCCTCGGTTATTGCGCCTACTTTATTTAAAAGCAACATAACATCAAACTTCAGGTCATTAGCCTGTGCCGGGTTTGCTGCGATGTACGCTGCCAACTGTTTGATCAGCTCGGCATTTTTAGTAATAATCTCTTTCGCTTTATCCTTTAAATAGTTGTCGGAACCACTGGTTAGTTCCAGATTTGCAATGTCAATCACCCCTTGTTGCTGCGTTTTTAAGATTAAGGCAAAATCCACATCAGGATCTTTAGTAAACTGAATGGTTTTCATACGGTCCGATGTTGCAGTCATAGCGGCTTTCATTTGCTGGCTGTCAACAGGCGCAGCTGTCTGAACCTTAGTCTCTTTTTTACAGGCTGCAGATACGCTGATTACGGCTGCCAGGAAAGTGATCTTAATCGTGTTTTTCATAGTAAGGCTTTTAGTTAAATGGTTGAACATAGGTATAAAGCTTAAGTAGATATAATTGTTTTAAGTTAGCGATATTTTCGAACAGATAAATAATTCCTTTTCCAAATTCTTGGACTTAAATAATCTGCTCAATTGAAAACTTCGTGATCTACAAGGTATTGTAACAAAAAAATAAAAATAATATGTAACCTTTTGTTCGTTTTCAGCATCATATCCATACAAAACTAACCACATAAACCATCCATATATTCGATTGATATGCTTAAAGCGTATGTGGAACAACTATGCCTGATATGAAAACAAAAACCCTAAGCTTTTTCATCGCCTTATCTTTAATCTCTCTTGTTTTTGCTGTCTCAAAAGCGCAAACAGATAACGCAATTGGTGAAATATCCGGTAAAGTACTGGACGAAGCAAAGAAAGCATTCCCTTATGCAACGATAAGCTTGCTTAATGCGAAAGACTCAGTCGCAGTAAAGGGGACACTAACCGCAGACAATGGTACCTACGTATTAAATAATATAAAGGAGGGCAATTACCTGGTGGCGATCTATGTAATCGGGTATAAGAAAGTGATACGTGGTCCATTTTTAATCACTGCTCAAAAGACAGCCTACAACCTCGGCAACATACAACTTGTTATGGATTCAAAACAACTTAAGGGTGTTGAGATTGTGAAACAGAAGCCACTCGTGGAACGTCAGATCGACAAGACGGTGATCAACGTCGAAAATAGCGTTCTTGCTACCGGCAATACCGCTTTAGAAATCCTTCAGAAATCTCCGGGCGTAACTGTCGACAAAGATGGTAAGATCAGCCTCAAAGGAAAGCAAGGCGTTACCGTAATGCTCGATGGTAAGCCCACCTACTTGTCTTCAGAGCAATTAGCCAATTTGCTACGCTCTACAGAGGGAAATGCAATTCAATCCATAGAACTGATCACCAACCCATCTGCAAAATATGATGCAGCCGGTAATTCAGGAATTATCAACATCAAGCTTAAAAAGAACAGGAACTACGGTACCAATGGCTCTGTAATTGCCGGAGCCGGGTATGGAAACTATTATAAGTCAAATGGCGGATTTACGCTGAACCACCGGGAGAAGAAATTCAATGTTTTTGGGAACTATGATATTTCGCGGAATAAGGGTTTCGGAAGTACAGATATTATGCGTGTAAACAACACCAGCGTAAATCAAACTTTCTTCAACCAGACTGCCGACAACGACCGATACCGAACAAATAGCAACTTCAAAGGAGGTCTTGATTATTTCATCAATGACAACAATACCATTGGATTTGCTTTCAATGGCTATGATGCCCGGGGTAATACCGATGCTGATGTATTAACCTTGATCGGCGATCAGCTCCTAAAAACCGACTCCTCCGTTGCGGCCACAAACCCCAGTAAGTATAGATATACAGGGATAACCTACAACCTAAACTACAAGGGTACCCTGGATACTTTGGGTCAGGAAATCAGTTTTGATGCCGACTATTCTCAATACAAAGGACACGAAAATAATGATTTTAATAATATTTACTTGAATGCTGTTTTGCAACCCTCCAAAGCCGCTTATATTTTCAGAAACTCAACACCTTCCCAAACCACCATTTGGTCTGGTAAAGCTGATTACAGTTATCCAATAAATAAAGAGATGAAACTTGAGATGGGATTGAAGTCGAGCTATGTTAAAACAAATAACAACTACATCTTTGAAAACTTCCTAAACAGTGCCTGGCAAAATGACGTAACCCGGAGCAACCAGTTTTTGTACAATGAAAACATCAATGCCGTCTATGCGAACGTCAACAGAAAGTTCAAAACTACATCCATTCAAGTAGGCCTGAGGGCTGAACAGACAAATTCAAAAGGGAACTCAATTACTGAACAGAAGATAGTAAACAGACACTATTTGAACCTTTTTCCAAGTGTCTTTATCAACCAGGAACTGTCTAAAAACAATGAAATGGGCATGTCTTACAGCAGAAGGATAGACCGACCTGATTATGGATCCTTAAACCCTTTCATATCTTATTTGGACTTATATTCCTATCGTTTTGGTAATCCCTTCTTGAAGCCGCAGTATACCAATGCTTTCGAATTGTCCTACTCCTTCAAAAAAACATTAAACGTTACCCTGGGCTACAGCCATACCAAAGACGTGATTTCAGATGTTCTACTAACAGATACAGCGAAAAAAACCATCTTTATCTCCAATCAAAACCTGGCGACCCAAGATTCTTATAACCTTAATATGAGCTACCCACTTGCAATCACCAAGTGGTGGAGTACCACAAACAACCTCAATACGTTTTACAACAAGTTCAAGACGCCGAATCTGTTGGGTGTTCCATTTGAGAGTGGGAAGCTTGCATTCAATTTTAATTCAAATCAAACGATCAAGCTAAACAGCAACACGAACTTTGAAATGTCTGGATATTACCAATCGAAACAGGTATACGGTACCATAATGATTGCTCCGCAATATTCCATTGACTTGGGATTAAGTAAAAACTTCCTGGATAAAAAGCTGAACCTTAAGTTTGCTGCAAACGATGTCTTCAATATGCAAAGAGCAAAAATCACCAGTGCCATACCTTCTCAAAAATATGTGGTTAGAGAAACATGGGAAAGCCAGGTGTTTCGGCTAACCTGTACCTATCGTTTTGGAAGTAATGAGATCAAAGCAGCACGTGAGCATTCTGGCAGCGCCGACGCAGAAAGTAAGCGGGTTAAATCAGGGGGCTAGAGGTTCGGCCCTTGATTTCGTGTTTTCATAGCAAAAGCGTATTTTGTTGTTGATAAACCGAACCAATGAAAAAAATCCTTATCGCCTCCATGGCGGTCTTACTGTTATCTAATGCTCCAGTGCGGGCACAAAGGCGTGAAATACTAATAAACTCATCTGCAGATCTTGCAGGTTTTGACGCAAAGCGGCTTGAACGCCTGGATGAGGCGATGAATGATTGGACAAATAAGCAGTATATGAATGGAGGCGTAGCCCTGATTGCTAAAGATGGAAGGATCGCCTGGTTTAAGGCCGTAGGTTATAATGACATACAGAAAAAGGAAAAACTTCAGTCTGATGGAATCTTCCGGATTGCCTCACAAACAAAGGCCGTAACCAGTGTAGCGATCATGATGTTGTATGAAGAAGGC
>JAQBOT010000406.1 GCA_028287885.1 Pedobacter sp. | reverse complement strand
ATAGGATTTTTACATATACGGGTCTTAATCATTGAGCATACATCATAATACGCTAAAGTTAATGGGCATAAGTAAAGCCCAGCTCAGCCCCGTACAGAATATCCAGCTGCACCTCTCTACAGGCTGTTGGTTCATTCCTAACCAATAACTCCTTATGCTTGCTGTCACGCATTGCAAACAAGCTAGTACATTACTACATATCCCTAAATACTATCTTATACTAAAGAGCTGCGCGTATTTGCGATCGCAATACTTTATACTAGCTCCAATCACATAGCTACTATATATACATATGGTACACAGTTAAGAAACAAGACTGGCATACAAAAGGAACAAGCATGGTGTATACAAGGTGCAAACAGGGCAATTAGCCCTGGTTAGGCCCTGTGTGGGCCCTGTTTGATCCCTGTCTGGGCCGCGTTTGTACATAAGCTATCTATAACAGAAACAAAGTCTGTTGCAGTACTGCAAATCGCAAGAATCAAAAAGAATTAAAGAAAAAAAGGATGCAAGTTGAGAAAGATAGTTAATCCAATCTTACAACAAGGCCGGTTTTGACAGATTCGTCACACGCAAAGGCAACTTTTAAGCTATTAACGGCATCCTGGGTCGCTGCGCTAAGATTTATATCTTCGAGAATGGCTCTAAGAAAATAACGTTGTTCCCTGTTGCACAACTCCTGGTGATCAGGTTCGTCGCTCATATCTACCCAGACATCCGGTCTGGCGAATGTTCCGTCAGTATTCAAGTCGGAATAATGAACCTTTATCGAGTCAGTTTTCGTGTGGGATCTAATAGAAGCTGACTGACCGGCAGCCGCAGCTTCTTTTGCTAAAATAGAAACGGAACCTTTCGGCCCAAATACATCCTTGACAAAAAACGCAGTTTCACTGATCATCGGTCCCCAGCCTGCTTCATACCAGCCGACAGAGTTGTCTTCGAACCGAATTTGTAACTGTCCATAATTGTAATTCCCTGCTGGCACGTCCTCGGAAAGCCGGGCTCCAATAGCAGAAACTTGTATGGGTTTAGATCGCGTCATCTGACACATTACATCTATGTAATGTACGCCACAATCTACAATCGGGCTTAAGCTTTTCATTAAGTTGCGGTGAACGTTCCATTTTGCGCCGGAGCTTTGCTGGTTCAGGTTCATCCGCATTACTAATGGCTTCCCCATTTGCTGTGACAAGTCGATAAACTTTATCCAAGAGGGATGGTAACGCAGAATATAACCGACTAAAAGCTTTCTATTATATTTTACCGCAGCCTCTGCAACACGGATCGCTCCTTCCAGAGAATCGGCCAGAGGCTTTTCAATAAAAACATGACAGCCATTTTCCATAGCATAAATTGCAAACTCCTCATGGGTATCCGGGTAGGTTGATATACATACGGCATCAGGTTTAGTTGCTTCCATCGCCTCGTAGAAGTCGGCAAAAAGCGCATAATCACCACCAAGCGCTTCATTTAGCAAGCGCTTGCTCTCGCCCTTCGAAACTAGGCCGCATATCTCAAATTCTTCTAACTGGTGGTAAGCAGTAGCGTGGGAACTACCCATATTCCCACTCCCTACCACCAGTACGCGTATCTTATTTTTAATTGATGTCATTCTATTATACACTAGTTGAGAGCGTCAACTTAAATCAACTTATTTGCCGCTTGCGCCAGCCTTTGTACTTAGATCTTTAATCCGGATGTTTCTGAATTGAACAGGCGATCCATGTCCCAGGAAACCGATATGTCCTGTACTCCGTGAAAGCCCCGGATGTGGCAACTTATCTGCCGCTCCGTTCTTACGTGCCGATGTAATGTCAGCATCCAAAATCGCAGTGCCATTCAAAACAACTTTGATTTTCGGACCTTTTACTATAACCTCCTCATAGTTCCATTCACCTACGGGTTTCAGGTAACCTCTTTTCGCAGGTATGGTTCCATAAATCGATCCATGGTATTGGTAGACATGAAGATCTTTGTAAATAGGTGCATCGTTATCCAATATTTGCAATTCCATACCTTCATATGCAGCGTCGCCCTCAAAAGGTGCACGTATTCCCAATCCATTGTTTGCTCCAGGAGTCAGTTGGAATTCAAAGCGAAATATGAAGTCGCTGTATTCATCCTTAGTAAACAAATTACCTCCGGATCCTTTGCCTGGTTTTGGTCTAATCGCGATATTGCCGTTTTCAATCACGTAATCTGTTGTATTGCCTGTCCAGCTGTGCATGTTTGTACCATCAAATAGCACTTTGAATCCAGCCTTCTTTTCCGCAGCACTTAATTGATAAGGCTCTACACGTGGGATTTCACGAATATAGATGTCGCGGTAGGCTACCGGCGAGCCATGTGCCTGTAATTCGATTTGCTCTTCAGCGAAGATAGGCCTGTCTTTATCCCAGAAGTTTTCTAAGATCACATTATCCGTTACCAACTCACCATTCAGGTACACCGTAACGCGATCACCCTTCATAAGGATGCGGAATGTATTCCATTCGTCCAGTTTATTGTCGGCAACTTTAAGCGGTTTGCTTTCATTGATCTTATTGTTGTACAATCCACCAGATCCAACTTGAGCACCTTCCTTTACACGTGCATTGTCCCAGATCTGAACCTGCGGAGTTCCGCGCAAATAGATACCTGCATCCCCTTTCTGTTGTTTGTCGTCAATGATTTTCCAGTCTACCAGCATTTCAAAGTCGCCATACTTCTTTATTGTTGCCAGGTTGTTTCCATGAGCCATAAAATGAAGCTCACCATTTACAACCTTCCAGCTGTCGCGCATTTCTGCGTCCGCCTTCACCTGTTCGGCCGCTAGCGTCTTCGCGTCCATCTTTGAGCGTTTAATCGGATCCCCTACCAAGCCTTTCCAGCCCGTTAGGTCCCGACCGTTAAACAAGGGCGTAAAACCAGGATCAGCAGGCATTTCCGCCAGGTATTTACGAATCGCTTCTTTTTCATACGAACTGTCGCCGCCCTTCAATGCAGCCATGGTTTTCGTAAGCAGGTCCTTAACCAACGTTCCGCTATAAGTATTATCAGCCATAGCGATGCTCATCACTGCATTTGCTGCGCTTCCCTGCAGTGCAGGATCATCCAGGTATTTACCGGCAAACACTAAGGCATTGAAGATCTTTACCTGCCCTAAATCCTTCAGGATTGTTTGTTTCTGTTCCGTAGTGCTGGCAACAGCCATCGCTTCGCGCAGTTTAAGTAAGCGCTGCTCCGGGGTGTAAGTGTCTTTACGAATTAAATTCAGGTAACCAAGCAGCGCTGCATTTAGTTGTTCTGGATTTTTATTCTCACGACTTATCTTTAACAGTGTAGCAGTTGAACCAGAGTCATGCCAGGAAGCTAATGCATCTATTGCCCATTTTTTATTTGGTTCACTTGCATAATAGGCTGCTGTAACTGCATCCAGTGCTTTTGTACCACCCAAACTTGCCAAGATCTTGTAGTACCAAACTTTCTTATCTGCAGAGGCTGAAGACATTTGTGCGAAGAGGGCATCAACATCTGAGTCAGTATGGTCCGTTCCCTGATATGCTGCAATTGCAGCATTTTGCAAGGCTTGGAGCTCTTGTGGATCTGACTGGCTAGCCAGCAGTGAAAACAATTTAGGAATGTCGTTTTTAGTTGCTGTCTTCTCTAACGCAGCATAGGCGGCCGTTTTTACTGCAGGATCCTTAGCATTTAGCAAGTCATACAAACTGCCGATCTGAGCATTTGCTGCCTTGGACGCTAAGATATTTATCAATGCAATTTTAACTGCTGGTTTAGATTTTGGGATGTAAGAAGCAACTTTATCTGGAATTCCATTTCCTTTCATCCGCAGAATAGCTGATGAAACAGCCTGGATCGTTGTTGTATCTCCTTTCTTCATCACCTTATATAAGTCGTCCAGAGATTGTTCCTGGCCTATCGCCGATACCGCATCAATGGCTGCCAATCTGAGATCCTGGTCTTTGCTCTTCAATAATTTGGTGATTTTCGGTAATGCCTCTTTTGATCTCGCTTTACCAAGCATCTGTACAAGTTGCACCTTCAGTTCTGGTGAAGCTTTTCCAAGTTTTGTTATCCACAATGCGCTTGTTGCAGGCGTAACAGATGGTAAGGCGAACTTTAAGGCTGCAGCCCTATATTCCGCATTTTTGTCATCCATAGCGGCCAAAAGCAACTCATTTGTGTTTTCTGTTTGCGTATCCACTAGAATCTTCAACGCCGCAGTACGGGTATGAACTTGATTGTCGCCAATT
>JAQBOT010000389.1 GCA_028287885.1 Pedobacter sp. | reverse complement strand
GTTTGGAGGGAAGTTATCGTAAACCTTGGGCCCAAATATGCTCATGTTGTAAACTTTCCACATAACCCGAATTTGAATTAGTTTACTGCAAATGCTTGGCGCGCCTATACAGTAAGCATATCTAAATTAATACCCATAAAATTGTAAACGCCGGTTCTTCGCACAGGACCGGCGCTTTGTTATATTCGAAGCCAACTTAAATATGTCTTAGGGTTAGCTTTTCAAGCTTGATAATGTAAATTTTCTTGGTTGCATCATAACTTACAGAATACGATGTCGGATAATACCCTTCGCGCTGAACTTTAGCAGGCTGCTTAACTACAGCACTGAAGTTTTGCTTTAATTTCAAAAACGCTATTGTAACCATCGGTTCGTAGAAAATGAACTTACCATTATAGCTGCCATAGATGAAAGTATAGTCGAAAGGCTGCCCATTAAACTCTTTGGAAGTAACATCAGACCAGTGTTTGCCCATATTCGGCACTCCCCCAGGGCCGGGCTGATAGTCGGTTGGAACAAATTCCGCTGAAGGTAAGATCTCCATTTCTGGGCCAATTACAATTTTGTTTTGCTCTTCCTTAGAAATCATGTAAAAGTGAATATCAAAATGTGGTTTGTCATAGATGCCTGCAGGTTTATGGCCGTGCGCGTTGTAATCGACATACATGTGATCAACCAAAGTCCCGTTATCGCTAGGTACCGGAATGGGCGTCTCCGTGTCTTTGTCCGGCAAATCAGTTAATGCTTCTTCAGAAAAGGTAAATCCGATGCATTCAGGATTACCGTTGGCATCTTTTATTACAAAAGATTGAGCCTTACCATGGCAAAGGACAACTGTCTCGCCCAACGTAGTCGTTGGCTGGTCCAAAGTAGTGCTTTCTTCCTTACACGCAGTAAGGAACATGACTGAGGCTACGATCAGGTAAATTCCTCTGAACGACTTTTTTTGGAACTTTTTCATATGGTTTTTTTTAGGTTTCATAAGATAGTTGCCATGGCGAGTATTACCCGCTGGTTTTTCATTTCTCTCGAAAACGCGCGGAAATCTCTGCACGCGAATGCATGTTCAGTTTATGATAAATATGTTTAACATGAGAATTTATGGTTTCCCTTGAGATGAAACATTTTGCAGCGATATTCTTGTAACTCAACCCTTCAATAAGCAGTTTAAGTATCTCATCTTCCCGCTGCGTAAGATGAAAGTCTTCAGCCTCCGCGCTGGCTGTTGTTGTAAAAAAGTAGTCGATCAACTTTTTTGCAACCAATCCATTGATCGAGGCCTTTCCATCATTAAGCTCAAAGATTGCATCCAGGATCTTCTGTGGTGAATCCTTTTTCAAGAGGTAACCATTTGCGCCTGCTTTGATCGCTTCAAAAATATTTTCCTCATCTTCAAATACCGTAAGCATCAATATTTTAACCTCCGGGCATGCAGCTTTCAGTTTGATAAGCCCGTTTATTCCGTCTTTTCCCGATAGGTTGATGCCTATGACCAGGACGTCCGGGTCATATCTAACCACATCTGCCAGAATATTAAGGCAGTGCTTCCTTTCAAAAACAAGCTTTATAGCATCGGAACTGTTCAAAGTTTTACGCAGCAGGTTCCGGTACCTGTTATTGTCTTCAACAATTGCTGCCCTAATCATATTTGCTTCATTTGATCTTCCTCCACAACATAGAATGTTTCTGAATCAGGTCGAGCGCCGAGAAGCTCCTTTTCGTAATTGCTTTTTAATGGAAACTGGTTCCGAAGAAATCGAAACTGTTGTTCTTGCTGACTAAAGTCAACAAATATGTTCAGGCCTGTGAGTTGCATGGAAACAGCTGTACTCGCAAACAGAATCGTAGATATCTTTGAAAGCGCTAATATCTCGTCCATAAATGCCTGACTATGACAAGTATAGGAGTTAAGTTAGGGAAATTATCAGAAAGATGCAAGTGCTAAACTTGCGTTTATTGCATGTTGAAATATACCAAAAACGCCGGCTTCCTTGATCAGGGCCGGCGCTTTTGCATTGAAGATAAACAGAACTTAGATATGTTTTAAGCTTAGCTGATCCAGCGTAACCGTATAGACTTTCTTAGCAGCATTATAAGTTACAGAATACGTTTTTGGATAGAAACCCTCACGTTGAACTTTAGTCTGTTGTTTAACCAAATCCGTAAAATTCTTCTTTGATTTGAAAAATTCAAGAGTAACCATCGCTTCATGGAAAATGAACTTTCCATTGTAGCTGCCATAAATAAAGGTACGATCAAATGGATGGCCAGTAAACTCCTTAGACGTTAGATCTGCCCAATGCTTACCCATCATAGGATCACCGCCGGGAATTGGCGCATAATCTGCCGGGAAGTATTCTGATGACGGTATGTTTTCCATTTCAACCCCATTAACGATCGCCATCTGCTCCGCTTCCGGGATCATGTAAAAGTGAAGGTCGAAATGTGGAACGTTATAAATCCCTGCGGGTTCATGTCCTTTTGCATTAAAGTCTACACACATGTGGTCAACCAAGGTTCCATTATTGGCTGGTGCCGGAATGGTTGTCATCGTATTCGTACTCGGCAGGTTAAGCAGCGCCTTTTCAGTAAATGTGAACCCAATGGTTTGCGGATTGCCATTTGCATCTTTAATCACGAATGATTGTGCTGTACCGCTTCCAAGAGCAACCGTCTTGCCGTAGGCTACGTTTGACTCGTAGATCTTAGTGTTATCTTTCTTACAGGCATTAAGGAACAGCGCTAAAGCTGCCATCAAATAAATTCCTTTAAGCGACTTTGTGTAAAGTTTAATCATAAGTATGTGTAGTATTGTAAAGTTTAATTGCTGCCGCCAATATAACATAATCAGGTAATGCTATGCAAGCTATTTTGTAACAAAGCTGTGGTAAACGTTTACTGGCTTTCCAGTTCTGAAGCACTTTCTTCCACCTTCTGGCGAAGCTCGTCCTTGTAGGCCTGCATCTTCCCAACCAGCAACTCATCCGCCGTGGCAAGAATTTGAACAGCAAGTAGTCCTGCATTTTTAGCTGCATTTAGCGCCACTGTAGCTACCGGAATACCATTAGGCATCTGCAGAATGGAAAGAATAGAATCCCAGCCATCAATCGAATTTGAAGATTTTACCGGAACACCGATCACAGGTAGTGTGGTAATTGATGCAACCATTCCCGGTAAGTGTGCTGCACCGCCGGCGCCGGCAATGATCACCTTGATGCCCCGTACAGCGGCTTCCTTTGCATATTTAAACATACGATCCGGGGTACGATGTGCGGATACGACGGTTATTTCATAGTCAATTCCAAATGCTT
>JAQBOT010000182.1 GCA_028287885.1 Pedobacter sp. | reverse complement strand
ACGAACATACGTTTCGGGGTCAATAGTGCCACCAAATATATTCAGCTTACCGATGCAACCAACACGGTGTTTGTAATTGGCAACTTCGATGTGGTTAATCATACAACAAACATTGATCTGGGTACAGGGGGTAATTGGTACGAATTAGGAAAATCAGACCCTACAACATTCGCCAGCAGCACCTATTCCATAGACCTTCAGCCGGGAGAATACCGGATTTTAAGCAAGAACCCACTCAAATAGCAACAGGCAACAATGGCTACACCTTTTAAGGATGTGTAACCATTGTAAAAAAATGAACATAAATTATTTTAATTGACTAATTTTACTGCCCAGTTATGGAAGAGATAAAAACGTCATTTGATTTCGAAAAGCCGATTGCTGAATTAGTTCAGCAAATTGAAAAAGTTAACCAGGTTGCCGAAAAAACTAAAGTAGACATGTCGGCTACCATTAGGGAGCTGGAAGAGAAGCTTGATCTAACCAGAAAGTCTATTTACAGCAACATGACTGGTTGGCAAGAGGTTCAAATGTCAAGACATGCAGAAAGACCTCAGACGCTCGACTATATCAGGATGATCTGCGATGATTTCATAGAGATGCATGGCGATCGTACGGTTAAGGATGATAAGGCTATTATTGGTGGTTTCGGAACGATCAGCGGGCAAACCGTTATGATCATTGGCCACCAAAAAGGTAAAAACACGAAAGAGCGCCAGTACCGCAACTTCGGTATGGCCAATCCTGAAGGATACAGAAAAGCACTTCGCCTTATGCGGCTTGCAGAAAAATTCAATAAACCCGTAATATCATTTATAGACACCATGGGTGCGTACCCAGGCCTTGAGGCTGAAGAACGTGGCCAAGGGGAGGCAATCGCCAGGAACTTACTCGAAATGTCGGTGCTAAAGGTGCCTATTCTTTGCTTTATTGTAGGTGAAGGAGCTTCCGGTGGTGCTTTGGGTATAGGCATCGGTGATAAAGTGTATATGCTTGAACACACCTGGTATTCGGTGATCTCTCCAGAATCTTGCTCCTCGATTCTTTGGAGAAGCTGGGATTTCAAAGAGCGTGCGGCTGAATGCCTTAAGCTTACCTCTGCCGACATGTTTGGTAACCGTCTTATTGATGGGATTATTCCAGAGCCGCTTGGTGGTGCACACCAAAATCCGGAGCAGATGGCAGAGACAGTTAAGGCGCAGATATTAACAGACTTGAAGACGCTTACCGCCACAAAAACCGAAAAGCTTATTTCCAGTCGTATAGACAAGTTCTGTGCGATGGGGGTTGTTGTAGAAGATTAACAACATCCATATTATAACAAAAAAGGGCCGCAATCACTTGCGGCCCTTTTTTGTATTGCAATATCCCGCAAGCTAAAAGCTCCCGGGATTGTTTAGATCATTACTGTTGTTGTCCGAAGTAAGGTCCAAAGCGCACCTCAAATCCTTTAAACATTGTCGTTAAACGCTCTGCGAGCTTGGTCTGCTTATGCTCTGCAGCTGTTCTTGCCATCTGATTTAAGAAGGACATGCCAAGCTGAACATTTTGTCCACCCACAAAGCGATTCTTACTTTCAGAAACATCAGCCAGGTAAGTAAGCTCTTTCTGTATGTAAGCAGCGCATTTCTCAACAAGCGCATTGGCCTTAGCCGTTTCCCCCAGTGTATACAGGTTCTCAGCCATAAAATCAGTACCCATCATGGCACGCATTCCATAGAATTTGGTCGGCATTACTTCCTCAAAACGAGCGGCAGCTTTTTTAGCTTCTGCTATCTTACCATCTTTTATCAATCCGCTAACCGTGTTGTTTAAAACGTTTGCAAAGATGGAAACATCATCAGACGATTGTGGATCTAAATAGCGGGCGTTTTTAATGTTACCCCATTTAAACTTGTTCATCACGTTGTTGTACAACACAGGCGTATTGATCAATTCAGATCTTCCTGCTGCCGTATCTACTTTCAAAGGCCTCAAGCGCAAAGCAAGACCTTCATTATATAAGTAGTTGTCTAAACCATTATACTGCTCTGAAGGCACTGTACTAGCGAAATAGATCGGTCTTTTCCAGTTGTTGTGAACAAGGATGTCAAACATCGCTAATGTACCTTTCGTCACATAGCCTTTGTTGAAGGTCCATGTCATTGCCGGAACAATATTCGCAGCTTCAGAAGCAGGGACAGTACCCGTATTGATTACATCCTGAGGATTGATCGTCAACTTGAAGTTTTTAGTTGGAATAAAGTTCTCTTTGGTTCCATTTTGCAATGGTACTTTATCTTCATCATTATCAGACAAAAGAACATCAAGAATGCTTTTTAACTCAACAGGACCAGCAATTTTATAGTCCTGATAGTACATTACATCGCGTACACCCTGAACATACTGTGATTCCTTCATGGATATCGGCAAAGGTGCAGACTCATTTTGTTTGCGTTTCATGCCGTTGATATACCAATCTGTGTCAAACAAGCTCAAGTTCACCAGCCGAATGTCGGGCCTAATGTTTTCTACTTCCTGTGCGTACCAAAGTGGATACGTATCATTATCTCCGTAAGTAAATAAAATCGCATTCGGTGCGCAGGATTGCAGGTAATCGGCTGCAATATCATGAGGTACCATTTTCGTTGAACGGTCATGATCATCCCAGCCTTGCGCCGCCATAATCACCGGAGCGCAAAATAAAGAGATCACCGTTGCGCCAACGGCCGCATTTGCAGGTGTTAGTTTCTTAGCTAAATATTCTCTGATGGCCAACACCCCGAGGCCTACCCATATGGCGAAGGCATAGAAGGATCCGGCATAGGCATAATCCCTTTCCCTTGGTTCTAGTGGTTTTTGATTTAGATACAACACAATGGCGATACCCGTAAAGAAAAACAACATCGCAACAATACCAGCATCTTTTTGATTGCGTTTAAAGTGCCAAACGGCACCCAGCAATCCAATAATAAGTGGTAAAAAGAAAAATCGGTTATACGCATTGCTGTCTACAATAGAAGGAGGCAGGTTTTTTTGATTGCCCAATAAAATACCGTCAATTGGTTTTATACCGCTTAACCACTGACCTTCGTACAAACTACCTTGTCCTTGGTCGTCATTCTGTCTGCCTACGAAATTCCACATGAAATAACGCATGTACATGTTGCCGATCTGGTATTTGAACAAGAATGAAATGTTATCAAACAGCGTAGGGAAGTGCGTGTCGTCAAATCCCATCATATCCTTGTAGTAAGCAACGTGGCGCTCTTCATTGCTAAACATGCGTGGAAAAGGCGTTACTTTATCATACTCGTAGTCTGTCTTCTTTCCAGCAACTTCATATTTCTTTTCACCTTTTCTATACAATGTCTTACCCTCTTTAATGCCTGTAGCTTGAGAGTTGTAGTTTGGACCGAAAAGCAAAGGCCTGTCGCCATATTGTTCCCTGTTCAGGTAACTTAAGAACGAAAATGCATTGTCTGGTGCACTGTTATTCAGGTTCGGGTTCGCTTTAGCGCGGATGATGATCATTGCAAAAGAACCATAACCGAAGATGATCAGTACAGTAGATAGTAGTGCCAGGTTTAATACCTTTTTCTGATGTTTTATCGAGTAGCGGATTCCAAGAACCAGGGCTGCAATTAACAGAATGGCGAAAACAAGCACACCAGAGCCAAAACCCATACCAAGGGTGTTTACAAAGAAAAGGTCGAAGCTAGCACCAAAGGAAACCAAGTATTGAATAATACCATATTGAATTACTGCGAGTATAAGAATGCCGACAACTAGTGTTTTGATTATACCAGAGGTGGTCGGGTTAGGTGTTTTCTTGAAGTAGTAAATAAAAGCAATGGCTGGAATCGTCAATAAATTTAATAAGTGAATACCGATGGAAAGACCCATGATATAAGCAATAAACAACAACCAGCGATCAGCCCTAGGCTCGTCCGCAACTGCTTCCCATTTCAAAATGGCCCAGAATACGATGGCGGTAAATAAAGAGGAAAGTGCATATACCTCAGACTCGACTGCAGAGAACCAGAAACTGTCTGAATATGTGTAGGCAAGTGCACCGACAACACCAGCGCCCATGATACTAATCAACTGTGCTCTGCTGATTTCTTCGTTCCCTTTAACAAGGGTCTTTTTAGCCAGCGCCGTTATGGTCCAGAATAAAAATAGTATGGTTGCACCACTTGCCACTGCAGAGCCCACATTCATAAAGTAAGCAACTTTCGTTACGTCACCACCCGCAAATATTGAAAAGAAGCGCTGTATCATCAGAAACAAAGGCGCACCTGGCTGGTGAACAACCTGCATTTTAAAAGCGGAGGCGATGAATTCACCGCAATCCCAAAAACTGACGTTGGGCTCCAGGGTTAAAATATAGGTAAGGGTTGCAACTACAAAACAGAACCAGCCTGTAATGTTGTTAATTTTAGAATACTTCATTTTTATCTAGAATGTTAAATTTTGGGGCAGTAAAATGCTGCCGAAAATAATGAATAAGATTGACAGTAGGATGCGTATGGAAAAGAGTTTAACATTTTTTAACCATCTAAACCCGCGGAAACCCCTTCTCAATCTTTTTTTTACTTTTTTCTGCCGAGTCCTTGCAGATGTCAAAAATGTACGTAGATTTGCATTCCGTTTCAAAGCAACCCTTTGAGGGAAGATTGCCCGATAGTATAAAGGTAGTACAACGGTTTTTGGTACCGTTTGTCTAGGTTCGAATCCTGGTCGGGCAACTAAACATATTCGGATTGTGAATAAAACCGCAATCCGATTTTTTTTAACCCAGCATTGATACCCGTCTAATCATGCCATTGCAATTCAATCCAGTTAAGCTATTTGCCGGCAGCGGTAGTAAAGATTTAGCTCTAAAAATTGCCGAAAACTACGGCAAACCTCTAGGGGCTTCTACTCTAAGCCGGTTTAGCGACGGAGAATTTCAACCTTCCTTTGATGAAACTGTTCGTGGATGTGATGTATTCATTATCCAGTCTACTCATCAGCCCAATGATAACTTAGTTGAACTTTTATTAATGATCGACGCTGCAAAGCGTGCTTCGGCGCATTACATCATTGCAATCGTTCCCTATTATGGGTTGGCTAGACAAGACCGAAAAGATAAGCCGAGGGTAGCCGTTGGTGCGAAGCTCGTTGCCAATTTGTTGGTTGCTGCGGGCATACACCGCATCATGACGATGGATCTTCATGCTGCACAGATTCAGGCATTCTTCGATGTACCTGTAGATCACTTGGATGCTTCGGTTATATTTGTGCCCTACATAAAGAGCCTAAATCTGGATAATCTGATAATCGCTTCGCCGGATATGGGCGGCTCGTACAGGGCACGTACCTTTGCAAAGTTTTTTAATGCAGAAGTGGTGATTTGCGACAAACGCCGTAAGCGTGCCAACGAAATTGAATCCATGTCGATCATTGGAGATGTTGTTGGAATGGATGTTGTTTTAATCGATGACATATGTGACACCGCAGGCACGTTATCAAAAGCTGCAGCCTTAATCATGGAAAAAGGTGCCAACAGCGTTCGCGCCGTTTGTACACATCCGGTACTTTCTGGAAAAGCTTATGATACGGTTCAGAATTCAGTGCTATCGGAACTGATCGTAACGGATAGCATACCTTTGCGTCAGGAGAGTGATAAGATCAGGGTGTTAAGCACCGCAGAACTTTTTGCAAAAGCAATTACCAATGTAAATGAACATGGCTCTATTAGCCAGCTATTTAAAGTTGAATAATTTAACAATAATATATAAATAAGAATGAAAACAATCGCAATTAGCGGTTCTCCAAGAGAGAACGTAGGGAAACGCGATGCTAAAGAGCTTCGCTATGAAGGCAAGGTTCCTGCAGTATTGTATGGTGGTACAGAACAACAGCATTTTGCTGTATTGGCAACGGATTTAAACGAAGCCATCTATACACCAGAAGCAAACTTTTTAGAAATTGATATTAATGGTACTAAAACCAAAGCTATCATAAAAGAAATGCAATTTCACCCACTAACTGACCTTTTATTACACGTAGATTTTCTTCAGTTGTTTGATGAGAAAGAGATCCTTATGGAGATCCCAATCAAATTAACCGGAACTTCTCCAGGTGTTAAAATGGGTGGTAAACTGGTACAGAAATTACGCAACCTTCGCGTAAAAGCATTGCCAGCAAACATGCCTCAGTTCGTTGAAGTAAGTATTGCTAAATTAGAAGTAGGTAACTTGTTCCGTGTTCGGGACATCCAAAAAGGTAACTACGCTATTACCAATACTCCGGAAGATACAATCGCTTCTGTAACAATGTCAAGAGCATTAAAACAAGCTGAACAAGCCTCTGGAAAGAAATAATCTTGATGTATTAAGCATCGAAAGCAGCGCTGAATTCAGCGCTGCTTTTTTTTGCCCTTGATTTTCTGCATACCCATTTAACCTAAACCTGTATATTTGCGGCTCATGAAATACTTAATTGTAGGTCTGGGTAACATCGGGCCTGAATACGCAGATACCCGCCATAACATTGGCTTTAATATAGCAGATCAGTTGGTTAAAGAACTCGGCGGCAGCTTCGTAAACAGCCGCCTCGCATATTATGCGGAGGTTTCCTTTAAAGGAAGAAAACTCCATGTTATCAAACCCACAACATTCATGAACTTGAGCGGCAAGGCGGTAAACTTCTATATGCAGGAGCTGAAGATCCCTATAGAACATGTACTCGTTATTGTAGACGACCTTGCGCTTCCCCTTGGTAAACTTCGCCTGAAGTTAAAGGGAAGCAGTGCCGGGCACAACGGACTTAAAAGTATAGAAGCAAGTTGTGGCGGGCAGGGTTATCCGCGATTGCGCTTTGGGGTCAGCGATAACTTTCCAAAAGGCCGCCAGGTGGATTATGTGCTTTCTAGATTTGACAAAGAGGAATTGCCGGAACTTCCTGCCCTCATCGATAAAAGCGTACAGCTGATTCAAAGCTTTGTAACCGTTGGACCAGGCTTAACCATGACCAACTTTAACAAATAACACTACGCTGAATAGCAATAAGAGAAGTCCAATTCCTTTTGTAAAGAGATTTTTACTTAAATGATCGGGTTTAAAGCTTAAGTAACAAAGTTTTAACATTATTTAACCAAATGTTAAGCTTTATAATTCCTAATCTTGTAACTAATCAATTAGTTAAGCTTTTACGATCCTTTAACCTTAGAAATTTCATGAAGACTTTCTCCCTTTTATGCCTTTTATCCATTTTCCTTCCCTTTATTTCAAAATCCCAGTCTACTATTGAATAAAGCATTAAATGAATGGTCATATACACTCTATCT
>JAQBOT010000298.1 GCA_028287885.1 Pedobacter sp. | reverse complement strand
TGTCTTGTACTGCTTTTGCTTTACACCTGAAACTAGGTTTTACTGAATTTGGTTTACATTTTGGTTTTGATTTCCTGATAACGCTTTACAATCCTAAAAGTTACTTTTGAAACCAGCTTTTAGCCTGTATTGTTGAAGTGTAACTTCGGGCGGTTTACTGCAGCATGCCTGTACATTGGAGTTTCCATATTGTTGCTTAGATGAGGTCTGATTTGATTGTATTTTCTTACAGCCTGGTCTACAGCTTTACTCGCTGCCTGGAAAGATTCAAAGGTGTCATAGAGCCCCAATTCGCCTTTAAGAATGCCATTGAGCCGCTCGGCGACGGCATTGTCGTAGGGACTGCCGTCTTGGGTCATGCTGATGGCGATCTGAGTGTTTTCCAGTGCTTTGACGTAGGCATCGCAGCAATACTGTATGCCCCGGTCAGAGTGGTGGATTAAAGGTCTGAAAGGGTATAATCGGCTGTTCAAGCCCATTTGCAAGGCTTTCAGGCAGCCTATTGCTTTCAAGTTGTGACTTAGGTTATAGCCTACAATTTTTCTGGAATAGGCGTCTGTCACCAGATCGAGATAATAGAAGCTATTTTTACTGCGTAAATAAGTGATGTCGCTTACCCAGATCTCTTCGGGCATAATTGCTGGACGGCGTTTGACCAGATCTGGCCACTTTTTGAAATGGTGATTGGAATTGGTTGTTCTGGCATACCTGCGTTTGGGCTTGATGAGCAGGTTGTTGGCCCTTAAAAGCGAAAAAAGACTATCCCTGCCAACCATCATATGATGCGCTTTAAGAGCCGGTTTAATCATATAATGAAGCTTTAAGCCGCCCAGCACAGGCAACTCCGTTCTGATTTCACGAACCATTTCCAATGCCAGGTTGTGCTTAAGAGCCTTTTTATCCTTGTGCTCTACAAGATGATACCAGCCTTGCCGGGTTTTTCCAAACAGTCCACAAAGGGTGTTTAAGGAGATCTTTGGATAGATCTGCTTTACTTCGTAGACGGCTTGGAACCACCCTTTTTTCTAATATCCACCCCCATTTCCCGTTCGGCATTGCTGATTAGAATTTCAAAGGCCGTGATCTTTAGGTTTGCATAGGCAAGCTCTTTCTCCAGCTCTGCTACAGTTCGCTGAGGCTTTGTTTCTGACGGTAACTCCTTACTTCCGTTAGGAAAGGCGGGTTCTGGGAAGTGTTTTTTATACCACTGCATGAAATGATGCACGGTATCTTTCGAAAGATTGTGCTTAGCACCTACCTGCGCTAGGCTGTATTCACCGGATAAATATTCCCTGACTACAGCAATTTTAAAGCTTTGATCATAGATCGGTATATGACCGATCTTTAATCCTTTTCTTGGCTTTTCCATATTCTATTTAAGTTAAGAATTATTAGAATAGGTGTAAAGCGAAATCAGGAAGGGACAAAATTGCAGTCAAGCATTCCCAATTTATTAAGCACAAAAAAACCGCTTTACATTTAATTGTAAAGCGGTCTATGACCCTTAACGAGTAATATATTATTTAGCCAAAACTTGAGTAACAAGATCCGCTGCATCTTTCAATGCTATTGCAGAAAATACTTTTAAGCCAGACTGATCGATCAAGTGTTTTGCTTCAACTGCATTTGTTCCTTGCAGACGGCAAATGATTGGAACTGGAACGTCTCCAATTTCTTTATAAGCGTCAATTACACCCTGAGCAACACGGTCGCAGCGAACGATACCACCGAAAATGTTAATTAATATTGCTTTTACATTTGGATCTTTTAAGATGATGTTGAAAGCCGCTTTAACGGTTTGTGCATTTGCAGTACCACCAACATCAAGGAAGTTAGCAGGCTCACCACCAGCAATCTTAATAATGTCCATTGTAGCCATTGCTAATCCAGCACCGTTAACCATACAGCCAACATTACCATCAAGCTTTACGTAGTTCAGGTTAGACTCACTAGCTTCAACTTCGGTTGGATCCTCTTCCGCTTTATCACGCATTGCTGCATAATCAGGATGACGGAACAACGCGTTCTCATCAAGGTTCACTTTAGCATCAACAGCGATGATTTTATCGTCAGAAGTTTTCAATACAGGGTTTATTTCAAACATTGCTGAATCTGTACTGTCATAAGCCTTATATAAAGCAGTAACAAACTTCACCATTTCTTTGAAAGCAGCACCGCTTAATCCTAAGTTAAACGCAATCTTACGTGCTTGAAATCCTTGCAATCCAACTTTAGGATCAATTTCTTCTTTAAAGATCAAGTGTGGCGTATGTTCTGCAACCTCTTCAATGTCCATTCCACCTTCGGTAGAGTACATGATGATATTGGTTCCGCTTGCACGGTTCAACAACACGCTGATATAGAATTCTTTAGTCTCAGAAGCTCCAGGGTAATAAACATCCTGTGCTACCAATATCTTATTTACTTTCTTTCCTTCAGGACCGGTTTGTGGTGTAACCAACTGCATTCCTAAAATAGCAGAAGCTCTTTCTTTTACCTCATCTATGTTTTTAGCCAGCTTTACGCCACCGCCTTTACCTCTACCACCTGCGTGGATCTGCGCTTTAATTACAACCCAGTCAGAGTTATATAGCGTTTTTAATTTTTTGGCAGCCTCTACAGCCTGCTCTACGGTATCGGCAACGATGCCTTCTTGCACGGCAACGCCAAAACTTTTAAGTATTTCTTTACCTTGATATTCGTGGATATTCATTTGCTGAAATAATTTGTTTCAAATCTACCATTTCAGATTGGTTATAAAAATATATTTTAATCTCACTCTTTTTGTAAGTTTGTGTTTATGCTAAAAGCCACTGGTATTAGAAAATCTTACGGGAGTTTGCCTATCCTAAAGGGTGTAGATTTTGAAGTTGAAAAGGGAGAGATTGTCAGTATCATTGGCGCATCTGGCGCCGGCAAAAGCACGCTGCTACATATATTAGGTACCTTGGATAAGCCAGATTCCGGTACCGTAGAGCTTAATGGGACCAAGATCCACAGGCTTTCTGGAGAGCTTGTAAGCATGTTTCGCAACAAGAACATCGGCTTTGTGTTTCAGTTTCATCACTTACTTCCAGAATTTACGGCCATAGAGAATATTTGTATCCCGGCTTTCATCGCGAAGCGAAGTAAAAAGGAATCTGAAGCTAAAGCAATGGAGCTTTTAGACCTTTTGGGATTGAAGGATCGCGCCCAGCATAAACCAAATGAGCTTTCGGGCGGAGAACAGCAAAGGATTGCAGTAGCACGTGCGTTGATTAACAGTCCGACAGTGATTCTTGCAGATGAGCCCTCTGGAAACCTTGATTCGGCAAATGCCGCCTTATTGCATCAGTTCTTTATCACGCTGCGCGATAACTTCAACCAGACCTTTATTATTGTGACCCACAACGAAGGTTTAGCAAAGATCAGCGATCGGGTTGTTACCATGAAAGATGGGTTAATCATCTAGTTTTAATAAACATTAGATACGTTATTTTGAAAATATTAATAACAGGGGGTAAGTCGGCTACCACGTTGAAGCTTCTGAAAGCTTTCGAAGGGAATGAGATTGTTCTTGCCGACTACGGTGAGATTCCCGCATTTACTTCCGCCAATTATAAGTTTATCACGTTGGGCGAGGTAAACGACGCCATTGCACATAATATTTTGAACATCTGTCTGGATTACGGTATTGACATGATCTTGCCTGTTCATGAATTTGAGATCAACCCAATTGCAAAATCGAAGGTTCTTTTTCAGGAATTTAATATTCAAGTATTACTGCCTGAAGTTACCCATGTATTGAAGTATTTTTATCCTCAGCAAGATATTACACTTGGATTAAAGTGGTACTGTTTTGTAGAAGGCGAGCTGACGTTCCCCGCCGCGGCTAGCGCGCATGTTTTGGAAATTGGAAAAGAAAAGCAGTTGCATGGGGTTTACTATATCCCAGAAGATCTGGAGGGTTTAACAGCGATACTATTTACTATACCCTAATGCTCGCAGATCGTTATATAAAGGAATACGAGGCGTTCATTTTTGATCTGGATAATGTCATAAT
>JAQBOT010000181.1 GCA_028287885.1 Pedobacter sp. | reverse complement strand
CGAGAACTCTAAAAAAGATTCATCGATAAAAGTAAGCTTGGAGGTGAAAGGGATTTTATCAACGTCGATCTAACGAACCGCAGAAGCAAACTAGAAAACACATCAACGCTCCAGCAACGATCTGCCCACAGCACTTCGAAGGTTTTCAAATATCTTGCCGCTCATTTTCAGCTCCACACTGAAAACAAGCTTCCGCGCAAGTGGGTCTTTCATTTCTTTTCAAAGCTTGTGTTCCCTGAACTGTACCCTTAAATGAAAAACCGCCCTTGCATAACACACTTACGTCCAACAGAAAAAAGCTTTTAACAATTAAGTTAAAAGCTTTTTTTGTACACCCAATAGGATTCGAACCTATGACCTACGGTTTAGAAAACCGTTGCTCTATCCAGCTGAGCTATGGATGCATATCCTCTCGGAGCGCCAAAGATAGAGCTTAAGCGTTACTTCAGCAAATCTAATTCGAATTTTTCTGCTATTTTACTGAGGCATAAGCCTAAAAACTTAAGCTTAGTTTCTTTTCGGGGTATGAATTGGCGTGGCTTAGAATAAGATTCAAAATGTAATCATTCGAAGGGAAGGGCTTAAGCGTTGATTTGATTTCTTCCAGGTTCGTCAGATCTGAAAATTGGGAGATATAACCCATGCCCACAAAACGTCCATTCTCAACCCAAAGGCAACTTTGCTCATCCTCGTTTCTTCCGGCATCAATTACTGCAAAGGAAGGGAGCATTCCGGCCAGTTCTGCAATTGCCTCGTTAACCCGCACATTATAGGTTTCGGCTGCCTCAACACCAGCGCATGCCCCCAGACATTTACCTTCTGCATGCCCGGTACACACATTGCGATTGGTTTGAATAAAGCATAACTTCTCACATAAGCCATGCGCGCTCACCAGCTTTCTTAATAGATTATGGCCGTCAAGTATGTTATTGAAACTGTAAATAACCGGGCCTTGTCTTTTATATTTGTCGATACCCAGTCGCAGGTAGCCGTTCTGGTCTTCAAATGAGAACAGCGAGTACTTTTGTTCATATCGTTTCAAAGCCTTATTGTTCTCTGGCCAAAGACGCTTGATCTCTGCAGCTTCAAGAATAAAGGCCATCAACTCCGTTCCGCAGATTTCATAATCTATATTGTGGATTTTCTTTAAAAAATCCTGGCGCTGTTTGCTGCTGCTGTTTCCAGTAAAATGGGAGTTAACTCGTTTTTTAAGGTTTTTAGCCTTGCCAATATAGATCACCTTACCTTTCTCATCTTTAAAATAGTATACGCCAGGATTTGGTGGTATGCGGTCGATATAAGATTTCGATAAGTAAGGTGGCAATACTTGTTCTTTTGATGCCGGGGAAAGTGATTTAGCAATTATGCCTTCAACATCTGCTTGCAATAGCATCCCGAACAGAATCGCTGTAGCAGCGGCGTCTCCACCTGCCCGGTGCCGATTGTTAAGATTAATGTTCAAAGATGTACAGAGTTTACCTAAGCTATAAGAGGGAAATCCTGGGTACAATTTTCTACTTAAACGTACTGTACAAAGCTTTTTCGAATTCAACGTGTATCCACATAGTGATAAATGATGCCGAATGAAGGAATAATCAAAATTCACATTGTGCGCAATAAACACCTTGCCTTCCAGCATTTTGATAATCTGCGGAGCCACTGCATCAAAGGTTGGAGCATCACTAACCATCTCATTGCTAATGCCGGTCAGGGCTTCTATGTGAGAGGGGATATACTGTTCTGGGTTGATTAAAGATTCCCATTGCTCAACTACAGTCTCGCCATCATGGATGTGAATCGATATTTCAGTAATCCCATTCCCCGATGCGTAACCACCCGTTGTTTCAATATCTACAATGGCATACTTCATTTAATATACTCTTTTATCAATAAAGATGCTAATATAATTAGTATTTATAACTTTTTCATTGATAATAAAAAAAATGGCACATGAATGTATTGTGAATCAGGATTATGCGGGTGATGAAAGCGAGAAAAGTGCTGGTAGTTGAATTCACAGTCTGTGAACGGTATTGTTGTTTAATTGCCAGGAGCTTATAAACGGCAATTATCAGCGATCAAGGTTGATCTTAGTTTCTCTTCATCTGTAAGTTCCCTGTTAACACAATATTTCTCATTATTCGCGTTAGTATTACCGATACAGAGGATGACTGGCGGAGTGACTGTAGTCCTATATTTAGACCGGTTTGAATTTGCTATTTCGCTCATTATTTCAGCAGCCATTTTATAGCTCAGTAGTTCTACTCGACGGCAAGGTGGAAACTTCGGGTTTGTAACAAAATTGCACAAAGTTTTACAATCTCGTTATTCAAGGTATACAATTTGTAGATCAAGTATATAGAATGTGCAGAGAGACTTAACTTGCGGCCCGCCTTAAAAATCTTGCGGCACGTGGAAAGCAAAGTATTTCGATATTTATTGTAAACTTTTGTTTTGAGCCATTGTTTTACCTATCTAAAACCAAATATAAATATGTTAAGTAATTATTTAAAACTTCAGTTTGACGTAGAGGGCAGACCCGTACAAGGTTTTTGCATGCAAATCCAGGATGATTTTCATGAGACTTACGCCGTTGTGCTCGATGGCTATCATTCCTTTTGTATTTGGTTGGATGGAACTTCCCATTGGTGTGCTTCTAAACATACCAGTATTGCGCCTGGCATCCTGGAAAGGATCATCAATCAGGTTTCGAGTTTGAAAGTGGTTTGCTAAAAACTTAACCGTATATACTTTGCAGCCAGACATCCTAGATGTCTGGCTTTTTTATGCGCCATCCATGCCGATCCGCTATAGACAGCAAGTTCCAATTCCACATGTATCGGTGTAATTTAACCAAAGAACAGATAGGCCAAACTTATTGCTGTGATAATGCCAACCAGATCCGCAAGCAGCATAGCGCCAATCGCATATCTCGTGTTTTTTACCCCAACAGAACCGAAATAAACAGCTATTACATAAAAGGTCGTGTCTGATGAACCTTGAAGTATACTAGACAGTCGGCCGGCAAACGAATCTGCCCCATGGGTCGTTATGGTGTCCACCATCATGCCTCTTGCGCCACCGCCGCTCAAGGGTCGTATCAATGCCGTTGGTATCCCATCAATAAACCTCGAGTCGGTATGTAGAAACAAGCAGACCGACTTTAACCCATTAATCACCATATCAAACGTGCCGCTTGTTCGTAATAAACTGATTGCAATCAGCATCCCAACCAGAAAGGGAATAATTCGTATCGCTGTATCAAAGCCTCCTTTAGCGCCTTCAATGAAAGCCTCGAAAACATCAATTTTCTTGTATACGCCACCAAGAACAATCAGGAAGAAGATCAAAAGGAGCAGACCATTGCTTAGAATACCAGAAAACGACTGCAGCCCGGCCGTGCTTAAGGTTGTCAGATACCAGACCATCGAAGCGATAACCGCTGATAAGCCAAGGACCCAACCTAAGATCACCGGCTGAAAAACATTGATCTTCTGTTTGAAAGAAACAATTAGCATGGCTGCAATCGTTGCCACAAACGTCGCGATCATACAGGGTATGAAGATTTCGGTGGGATTAGATGAATTCAAAGAAGCACGGATTGCAATGATGCTGACCGGGATAAGCGTTAATCCAGAAGCGTGCAGGCATAAAAACATGATTTGTGCGTTAGACGCTGTGTCCTTGTCTGGATTGAGCTCCTGCAGGCTCTCCATGGCTTTCAGGCCGAAGGGAGTCGCCGCGTTATCCAAGCCAAGCAGGTTCGCTGAAAAGTTCATCACCATATGGCCCGTTGCCGGATGGCCTTGCGGTACGTCAGGGAAGAGTTTAGCGAAAAAAGGACCGATTACCTTAGACAACACCCTAATTCCTCCTGCACGCTCTGCAATGCTCATGAAGCCCATGAATAAGGCCATAATACCTATAAGCTTCAGGCAGATATTTACCGCCGTCCAGCAGGTTTCAATCACACCATCCACATGCAAGAGATTTCCAGGATCGTCGGCCTTTCCTATGATCATCCAGTTGAAGATCTCCGTCTGTCCAAAGAAAAAACATTTGATACTTGCAACCAAGATTGCAACAAGAATAAACCCCGACCAGATTCTGCTTAACGCCATTATATAAATTAATTCTAAATTTTTGTGTTGAACAAAGTAACTATGGTTTCTCGTTTGTCAGGTCGAAACCCCAGTTTCTATCTTTTTCGGTTGCCGGAACTCCGCCCACCATCCATACTGGTGCTTTTGCACCTTTTAGGTAATAATCAAAAAACTGCTGTTCACGGATAGAAATGTCTTTCCTGTTCTGGCGCTGTATTAAATTATGGGCTTCATTATTGTAAACAAGCAACCAGGACGGCTTTCCGAGTCTTTTCAAAGCCGTAAACATTTCGATACCCTGATAGTATGGCACCGCACCATCCGCATCATTGGACATGATTACGACCGGCGTACTTACTTTCGGCAGAAAAAACAAGGGCGAGTTCTCGATATATAGTTGGGGTTTTTCCCAAAGGGTTGCACCGATTCTACTTTGCGTCTTTTCGTATTGAAACTGCCTGCTCATGCCGGTTTCCCAACGTACACCTCCATATGCCGAAGTCATGTTTACGACCGGTGCGCCTGCCCAGGCCGCAGCATACATGTTGGTTTGGGTAATCAGGTATGCCACCTGGTAGCCTCCCCAGCTTTGCCCTTGCAAGCCGATCTTAGTCCCGTCTACCCAATTGTTTTTCTTTAATGACTCAACACCTGAATTTACGAATTCCATTGCTGATCTGCCCGGATAGCCAACTTCATAGCTGATATCTGGTGCGAATACCAGATAGCCGTTACTCACAAAGAAAGCAATATTCAATCTGGATGGTGTTGGTGCCGGTGCCTGGTAGTTGTATAAGCCATCAGACAGCTTTTCGTAGAAATAAACGATCATCGGATATTTCTTATTCGGGTCGAAATTTTCCGGTTTATACAGTATTCCTTCAGATTTAAAGCCCTTCGGTGTAGTCCACTTTACCAGTTCTGCGGTTCCCCAATTGTAGTTCTTTTGCTGCGGATTGGTCTCGCTTAGTTTAACCTCAGCCTTCAGATCAATAGAGGTATATACATTAGGCGAGTTCGTGTAATTTGCTTTATCATAAACAAAGCGATCTGCATCTTTAGCTTTAATCAAATCTGAATACTTAAATCCCGCCATCACGGCTAACTCAGGATTCTTTGAGTCGTTTAATTTGGTGTGGAAAAAGCCTCTTTCCTTGGTAACGTTGTTAAACGCATCTAACCAAACCGTTTCTCCCTTTTTAATAACCTTTTCTGCCGTGTCAAACTGCTGATAGCGGAAGGTGATTGAATTCTGTCGGCCAAAGTTATTGGTGACATTTTTCGGTTCAGACTTTCCATCAGGAGAGAAGGCCCAAATGTCATA
>JAQBOT010000244.1 GCA_028287885.1 Pedobacter sp. | reverse complement strand
GGACACGTACATGAAATACTTTGGATTATAATAGCATACAATGAATCGAATTAATCAATTATTTGAGGACAAGAAGAGCAACATTCTTTCCATTTACTATACAGCTGGCTATCCCAATCTAAACGATACGGTCCGCATAGCGGAAGAGCTTCAGCAATCGGGCGCAGATATGCTTGAAATCGGCTTTCCTTACTCAGACCCTGTTGCCGACGGTCCGGTGATCCAGGCGAGCAGCAAGCTGGCTCTAGACAACGGGATGGACATTGCCTTGTTGTTTGAACAGCTTAAAGATCTCCGTAAAACCGTTAACATTCCTGTTTTGTTGATGGGTTACGTTAATCCGATGCTCCAGTATGGAGTTGAGAATTTCTGTAAGTCGTGCGCCGAAGTAGGTGTGGATGGATGTATTGTGCCCGATCTACCAATGGCAGAATATGAGGCTTTCTACAGTGAAACCTTCAAGCGTTACGGCATCAGCAACATCTTCCTGGTTACGCCACAAACTTCTGCGGAACGGATTCAAAAGATAGATAAGCTAACCAATGGTTTCATATACCTCGTATCTTCCTCTGCGACGACTGGTAAGAACCTGCAGCTTTCTCAAACTACGGAAGACTACTTTGCACGCATCGCTGCATTAAACCTAAAGAATCCAATCATTATTGGCTTCGGCATCAACAGCAAAGAAACCTTTGCGAAAGCCTGCGAATACGCAAATGGCGCCATTGTAGGATCAGCCTTTGTGAAGTCCATTGCGGAAGAGAACAATGCAGAAAATATCAAAACCTTTATGGAAACTTTTACTTCCTAAAAGCAGCGCCTTGAAGATTTAAAGCACATCTTCAAGGCTTCCTTTTCCTTGTCTAATCACTTCCAGCTCTCCCGTCGTGCAATCTATTACTGTAGAAGGTTCATTGCCGCCGTAACCACCGTCAATTACCACATCAACTTTATCCTGATACTTTTCGTAGATCAACTCTGGATCCGTGGAGTACTCGATAACATCATCATCATCTCTTATTGATGTTGAAAGTATTGGGTTGCCAAGCAATCTCACGATCTCCCTAGCTATTGTATTATCCGGAACACGTATACCTACAGTTTTCTTTTTCGAACTTAGCAGCTTCGGTACGTTGTTGTTTGCGTTTAGAATGAAGGTATAAGGCCCTGGCAGCGCTTTCTTTAATACACGAAACACCATGGTATCTATGGGTTTAATGTAGTCTGATATGTGGCTTAGGTCTGAACAGATGAATGAAAAGTTTGCTTTTTCAGGTTTGATACCGCGAATCTGACAGATCCTTTCAATGGCTTTATGGTTGGTAATATCGCAACCCAAGCCATATATCGTATCTGTAGGATAGATAATTATACCACCTCTTTTTAACACTTCAACAACCTGCTCGATTGCCTTTTCGTTTGGATTCTCAGGATATATTTTTATTAGCATACGTAAAATTAAATAAAACTTTGGTCTGTAAATTGATAATAGTCGTACGTTTGACCCTTTATTGTTGATTATAACCCATAATGAGAAAAGCTTTTATAGCTATTGCAGCGTTCTTAGTAACAGCCACCGTAATGATTAGTTTAGCCTGGCCACCATTTTACTGGGCATTTTTATTTATAGGTCCGGTTATCTTACTCGGCATATATGACCTCTACCAACCCAAACACAGCATTGTAAGGAACTACCCGGTATTCGGGCGCCTCAGGTACCTGGCAGAAGATTTACGGCCGAAGATCTACCAATATTTTGTAGAAAGTGATACCAATGGAAAGCCTTTCAGCCGGTTGAACCGATCCTTGATCTATCAGCGTGCGAAAAAAGAAACAGACACCATTCCTTTTGGTACTCAGCTGGATGTCTATGAGAATGGATATGAATGGTTAAGCCACAGCATCAATGCCATCAGTCACCATGAACTGAATGAAGACCCCAGAGTAATGGTAGGCGGGCCAGAGTGCAAGCAGCCTTACAGCGCCAGCATCTTTAATATCTCTGCAATGAGCTTTGGCTCATTGAGTCAGAATGCAATTCTCGCCTTAAACGGCGGAGCCTTTATGGGCAACTTTGCGCACAATACGGGAGAGGGTGGCATCAGCGATTATCATGCGGAACCAAAAGGAGATCTAATCTGGCAGATTGGTACCGGATATTTCGGCTGTCGCCACCACGATGGAACTTTCAACGATGAAGCTTTCGCAAAGCGATCTGCCTCGCCACAGGTAAAAATGATCGAGATCAAGCTGTCTCAGGGTGCAAAGCCAGGGCATGGTGGAATTCTACCTGCATCGAAGGTTACGCCAGAGATTTCCCGAATCAGGTTGGTTAAAGAAGGCTTTGATGTCATTTCGCCTCCAGGACATTCTGCATTTACCACACCCCTAGAGCTTGTTGCTTTTGTTAAACGCTTGCGCGACTTGTCTGCTGGTAAACCCATTGGTATTAAGCTTTGTATCGGTCGTAAAAGTGAGTTCTTTGCGCTCTGCAAGGCCATGGTACAAACTGGAATTTACGTGGATTTTATTACTGTTGACGGGGGAGAGGGTGGTACCGGAGCTTCACCACAGGAGTTTTCTAATGCAGTAGGTATGCCCTTAAGAGAGGGCGTTGCCTTTGTATGTGATGTACTAACCGGTTTTGATCTAAAAAGCCACATCAAGATCATTGCATCAGGTAAGATCGCCTCTGGCTTTGACATCGTTAAGAATATCGCGCTTGGCGCAGATCTATGTAATTCGGCAAGAGGGATGATGTTTGCATTAGGTTGCATCCAGGCTTTGGAATGTAACATGAACACTTGTCCGACTGGCGTTGCCACCCAGGACCCGAGTTTAATGAAGGGACTTGTTGTAGAAGATAAGAAAGTTCGCGTGTTTAACTTTCACCGATTAACGGTAGCGAGTGCGATTGAGTTGTTGGGTGCTGCAGGCTTGCGTCATCCATATCAGTTAACCCGGGCTTACATTAACAGACGGATTAACCAAAGCAGCATGCAATCGTATATTGAAACATTTCCTTACGTTCCTGAAGGTAGTTTATTGGAAACGCCATATCCGGCGAGGTTCGAATTGGGCATGGCATTGAGTACACCAAAAACCTTTAATCCAACAGAGTATAAGGTTTCCCAAGTAGATTATGCCCATGCAAACCCCTACAATGGGTAGTTTGCATGAGCATATAAATATGTAGATTAAAATTCTGCGTTCTTAGGAAAGCGCGGGAATGCGATCACATCTCTAATGTTGGTCATTCCCGTTACAAACAATACCAAACGTTCAAAGCCCAAACCAAAGCCTGCATGCGGCGCAGAGCCGAAGCGGCGGGTATCCAAATACCACCACAGTTCGTCCTT
>JAQBOT010000241.1 GCA_028287885.1 Pedobacter sp. | reverse complement strand
GCATGAAGATTTACTTGTTCCTTTAAACTATTTTGTTGTTGTTTGATTTGTAATATCTGGTTCAGGTCAGTGATAATGGTATCCAAGTTAAGCACAGATAAGCCCATCTTATCAATAAGATCCTGTTCACTATGGAATGCGTCGGTCTCCTTTAGAATTTCTGTCAACGCCCTGATGTTTGCTACGGGTGCTCGCAAGTTATGCGAAATGACATAAGTAAACTGTTCTAAGGCCTTGTTCCGTTTAATAAGCTCCTCGGTAATTCTTGCCTTATCTTTTTCCGCCAATTCCAATGCGGTGATGTCTTGGATCACCCCATAATAGCGTAAAACCTTTCCTTCTTCATCAAAATCAAGGGTATGTACCGCTTTAACATTGATTTTGATTTGATTCATCCTTACGACGCTGAACGTATTTTCGATCTTCCCGCCGGTAAACTGCAGCGTTCGTATATGCTCAATCACCCGCTCCACATCATCCTTATCAATGAGCGCTATAAATTCCTCCACACTAAAGTTTGTGTCAGCAGAAATACCAAAGATGGCTTTTAGACCCAAAGAAACTGTAAGTTCCTTTTTACGCATGTTATAATTCCAATTCCCCATTTTAGCCAGGTTCTGCGCCTCTGTCAACATAGTTCTGGCCCGAGTAATGTTTTGCTTTGTTAATACGAGCTGGGTAACATCAATCATAAGGCCTTGACATATTTCTTCACCAGTTTGCCCGTCGGTGGTCAGATGGATGTTTTCCAGAAAATAACATGGCGAGCCATCCTTTCTTACCAGGACGCTTTCATAATTGTTGAGCTTTCTATGTTTCTTCAAATCTGTCAAAAAAGCAGCCCGATCGGAGCCAACCAAATATAGTCTGGTAACATCTTTTCCAATTAGTTCCTGAGGACTGTTGTAACCCAACATGGTTGCGAATGCTGTATTGCATACCAACATTTTTCCGTTCACAGAAGTTGTATATAATCCCGCCAGGTTCTGATCGAATAAGTATCCGTATTTTTGATCATCCTGCAATTCCAGCCTATATTTTGACACGAGGTTTTTTATGGCATACGGAAGGCGTCCTAGATTTTCTAACGTAAGATAGTCCGCAGCACCCCTGTCCAATAAGGCGACCCCGAGTTCTTCGAATGCTTCAGGAAGTACCAAGATGACAGGTACCAGAATATTTTCCTTCAATAAATAGGCAAATAGCTCAGCGGTGGATAGGGCGCAATCTGCATAGGAGGCAACAATGACCTCAGGTTTGAATTCATCGAAAATCCTGCGCAGCTCTTTATTTTCATTAACATACTGGGAGTCAGGAGAAATAAAGAATTTCTGTATGACTGATTGTATTTTTTCAATTCCCTCGGCGCTACCTGCATACAAGATTCTCAATGGATGGTTATTCATAAACTTCAAGGGGGTACAAAGGCAGGCTAAAATACAATTAAATACCAATCTTCTTGTATATTGGGCTTGATCAATATTCATCCTTACAAGGGGAAATCAATTTAATTGGTACGAGCAACTTTTAGGCTTTTCAATTGTTCTAACAGAAAAGCACATCATGAAGTATAACTTACTGGGAAATACAGGTCTTAAAGTTTCGGAGCTCTGTTTAGGGACAATGACCTTTGGTGGAAAAGGTTATTTCAAAGCTATTGGAAGCCTCCAACAGGACATTGTAGATGATATCTTAAGAACGTCAGTGGATGCAGGCATTAACTTTATTGACACGGCTAATGTGTACTCTGAGGGCATGTCTGAGGAACTTACCGGACAGGCGATTCATAATCTAGGCTTGAACCGAGATGACCTTGTCATTGCAACTAAAGTTCGCGGAAAAATGGGCGAAGGACCAAATGATTCGGGACTCACCAGAAAACACATTATGCAGCAGGTAGAACTCAGTTTAAAACGCTTGAAGACTGACTTTATAGATCTTTACCAGATTCACAGCTACGATCCCTTAACCCCTCTGGAAGAAACCTTGCAAGCCCTGGACGACCTCGTCCGCTCGGGGAAAGTCCGCTATATCGGTGCAAGCAATATGGCTGCCTGGCAGTTAATGAAAGCTCTGGATTACGCTACCTACAACCGGCTTGCAAAATTTGTTTCCCTACAAGCATACTATACCGTTGCGGGCCGCGATCTGGAGCGTGAGCTTATCCCATTGCTAAACGATCAAAAATTGGGCTTAATGGTCTGGAGTCCACTTGCCGGCGGACTATTAAGTGGAAAATACAACAGGGATGAACAGAATAAAGAAGGCGGAAGAAGAGCAAACTTTGACTTTCCTCCGGTTAATCGCGATCGTGTCTTTAATATTATTGATGTATTACAACCTATGGCCCAGGAAAAAGGCACTACTGTCGCTCAACTTTCTTTGGCCTGGCTACTCCATCAGCCTGCAGTTTCGAGCGTCATTATAGGGGCAAATAAAATGGAACAATTGCATGATAACCTCAAGGCAACTGACGTGAAACTGACTTCAGAGGAACTGCAAAAGCTCGATGAAGTTAGTCAGCTTCCGCAAGAGTATCCCGCATGGATGCTTGAACGGACCGGTGGCGACCGAAAGCTTTAGTAATCAAAGAAATGTTCTCCGGTAACTGAAAACATAGGCTAAACCGTATAAGGCTCAACATGGATGAGCACGTCCTTGATGTTCAGTTCGCTCTCCATAAGCTGGTCTTTGACCAGGTGAGAAATGCGATGACCTTCGGCTACAGTAATATTCGGATCAAGTTCAATGTGCAGGTCCACAAAATAGTCAAAGCCCATTTTCCTTACATAGCACTTTTCAATGAATTTAACTTCTAACACTCGCGCCGCTAGCGTTCTTACTTGAGCAACGATTTCCTCCGAGGGTGCAGCATCCATAATCTCTTCGAGACCTGGACGCAGTAATTGAATTGCATTGTAAAAGATAAGACCAGATGCGAGCAAGGCAGCCCAATCGTCTGCGCCTTCATACCCCTTCCCCCCTAAAAGCGCAATCGTGATCCCGATGAAGGCAGCAACGGAGGTGATCGCATCACTTCTATGATGATAAGCATCTGCTTTAACAGCACTGCTTTGAATTTCGTTGCCTACTTTCAAAACATACCTGAACATTGCCTCTTTAATGATCATTACCACCATAAGTACATATAGTGTAAATCGTCTGGGCATTTCATGCGGCGTCCGTACAAGTTCAAGCGCATGCCAGCCGATCCAAACGGAAGCGCCCATAAGAAATAGCGAAATTACTACGGAGGCAATAGGCTCAGCTTTACCATGACCATAAGGATGTTTCGGATCTGCAGGCTTCATTGCGATCTTTAGGCCAATCCACAACAGTGTTGAACTGAAAACATCAGCGCCAGTTTCTGTTGCATCTGCGATCAAGGCATAAGAATGTCCCATATGACCAGAGATAGCCTTCAAGAAAACCAGGACAATGCTGATGCAGATTCCTATTTGGGTTGTTCGTATCGCTTTTACAGAAGGGTGTAGGTCAATTAATGCCATTGCAATTTTGTTGAGCAAAAAGCCCAAAG
>JAQBOT010000212.1 GCA_028287885.1 Pedobacter sp. | reverse complement strand
GGCAAAATCGCGCAGACTACCAAATAAATGCCACTTTGGACACTTTGAAGCAATCTATTCAAGCCTCAGCAACAATAACGTACACCAACAATAGCCCAAATCCGCTCAGTACCCTGTGGCTACATTTGGACCAGCAAATCTATCGGGAAGATGCACGGGCAAAGCTCACCGGTGCCGGCTATAGCTTTAAGGAAAGCACAACGGGTAACACATTAAAATCTGTTAGCATTCTTAAAAACGGTAAGCGCATCAAGGCAGAGTATCTGATCAATGATACCAGGATGCAAATTCGCCTTCCACAAGCATTAGAAAGTGATGGAGCGAAAGTTCAGATTGAAATTGTTTATCAATATACTATCCCAGGCACATTTGGAAACCGCACTGATTTCGTGAACACCGCCAACGGGAAAATTTATGAAATCGCACAATGGTATCCTCGAATGTGTGTCTACGATGAGAATCGTGGTTGGGATACGCTGCCTTTTCTCGGCAGTGGTGAGTTTTTTCTGGAATACGGTGATTTTGACTATAAAGTCACCGTTCCCTGGGATATGATTGTTGCTGGATCAGGCGAGCTTCAGAACCCCAAGGAGGTTTTAACTACGAGACAGATCGAAAGGCTTGACAAGGCAAGGCAAAGCGATAAAACTATAATGATTCGTGACCTGGCGGAAGTAAACAGTCCATCTTCAAGGCCTGTTCAAAAAGGAATGTTAACCTGGCATTTTGTGATGAAAAACACCAGGGATGTTGCTTTCGGCGCGTCAAAAGCTTACATATGGGACGCTGCAAGGGTAAACCTACCTAATGGCAATAAATGTCTTGCTATGTCAGTCTACCCCAGGGAAAGTGTGGGAACCGACCGTTGGAGCCGCTCTACGGAGTACCTGAAAGGTTCAATAGAGCACTTTTCAAGTAAGTGGTACCCGTATCCATACCCAGTTGCCATCAATGAAGCGGGAATCGCCGGAGGGATGGAATATCCAGGGATCGTTTTCGATGGCATTAACGACAAGAATAAAACCTTGTTCTTTGTTACAGCACATGAGATTGGTCACAATTGGTTCCCAATGGTTGTTGGCTCCGATGAACGGCGATATGCCTGGATGGATGAAGGTTTAAACACCTTTATAGACGTATACGCCTCTGATACTTTCAACAAGGGCGAATATGCGCCCAAAAGAGATAGTGAATATGCGGAGAAACAAGGCAATCCCGCTGATGAAATTATTCCTTTCATTGCAGATCCGGAAGCGCCAACCATCATGACGGCTGCCGACGCAATAAAAGAGAAATACAGGCATCCCTTCGCATATTTTAAACCTGCATTCGGATTAATTCTTTTAAGAGAGCAAATACTTGGTGAAGAAAGATTTGATTTCGCATTCAAACAATACATTTCAGATTGGGCATTTAAACACCCTACTCCCTATGACTTCTTTCATGCGATGGAAAATGGTGCCGGAGAGGATCTTTCCTGGTTTTGGAAAGGTTGGTTCTACAACAACTGGCTGCTAGACCAAGCAATTAATAAGGTCTCCTATGTAGAAAATAACCCGGCCAAGGGTGTAGAAATTCAAATCGAAAACTTAGATAAAATGGTTATGCCTGTAACCTTAGAGATCCTTTTTAAAGACGGAAGCAAGCTGCAAAAAAGATTACCGGTAGAAACATGGTTGATTAACAAAGTTTACACGCTTAAACTAGATACTAAGAAAGAAATTTCAATGGTTAGCCTTGATCCATTACATGCTTTGCCAGATAGCAACCGCAAAAACAATATGTATAAAATGAAGTAAGAAGTACTAACCTTCTTTATCTTCAAAAAAGTAAAGAGGGTTTAACCCTTTTATTATGAGCCAACAGAATCTTTAAAACAAGAAAAAAAGCCTTAACCTTCTTTATCTCTATTGCGGTTCAGCTTGATTTTAATCTTGCCATCTTCGCCGTCAGTGGCAAGCAAATGCAATACGATTCCGTTCATTCGTTTATCTTCCTTCTCCTTTGCATCGACAATCTGCTTGTCCTTTTTTGGATTCCTAAGTGGTACGTCTAATGCAATGTTAGTTCCGTTACCCATAGAATAAACACCCGATACGTCAACGTTCAATACACTTGAACTTACTTTCATTGGCGAGATATCAACTTTTTCACCATTAAAACTTAATAGCCCATGTAGGTTATCGAAGGTTATATTGTTTAAGTCGCGCATTGGAAAAGCGAATTTCCCGACGTTTATTAGCGGATCGAAGTCGAGTAGTGCCCCGTTGCGCAAGTCAAACCCAATCTTTCCTCTTAACGAATTTTTAGCAAGTATACCCGCACCGGAAATCCTGCCAGCCATATGAATCTTTGCCCCTAATGTTCCCGTAAGGTTCCTGTAGCTTAGGGCCTTTAATCCAAAATCGTCAAATCCATAAAACAGGCTTTTTATA
Source organism: Pedobacter sp. (assembly GCA_028287885.1). Lineage (GTDB taxonomy): Bacteria > Bacteroidota > Bacteroidia > Sphingobacteriales > Sphingobacteriaceae > Pedobacter. The sequence continues at coordinate 1,852 of JAQBOT010000212.1, read as the reverse complement.
TTCGCGTTCCGGATATTGGAATTTACATCAAACCGGGTCGACTGACCAGACTGGTAAAGATTGCCGCTTACATTGATAGAACCTCCAGCGTGCTTTACACTAAACCTTTGAATCTTAATACCAGTTTCAGAGACGAAAAGTTGAGCAATGGCTTTTGTTGCAAGGAATTTCTTGTAATGCAATTGGTCCACCCGTAAATGAATGTCCATTTTACTTTTATCAAATACCTCGTTCAGACTTGCAGCCAAATTACTTTTTCGAGTGTTCTTACGCACATTGGCTTGAGCTCTTGAATTTAGAAAACCTAAAAACTCCCCGAGATACAGTTGTGGGCTCCGTACGCCCCAGTTGAAAATGATTTTTTCCGGTGCAGCATAGTACAGATTCATGAAGTTCTTTACACTACCACCCATATACACGATGCTTTTACCACTTTGTACTCTTAAATTGTTGATGAAAAGATCAGGGCCAATAAGTTTTAGGGAGATGTCGGTATCTTTAAACCGAAGATTTCTAGGAACGTAGTTCAGGTCAGCCTTAGTGATGTTTACATATCCGGTAACTGCGGGCTTGGCCAGCATTAAGTTTACAAGGCTTGCCTTATACCTTAAGCTCACATCAGCAAGACCGTCGGTAAAGTTTAAGACGTCAGTACCCAAGACTCGATTTAACTTCGCAACCGGAAATTTTGACTTAAATAGCCCACTAGCCACAGGTTTAATGAAATTACTAATCAGTGCAGTATCTACAGTAATGGGTATCGACTCAAAGCTGCCTTTGAATCCAAATAGTTTCACAACAGAATTCGTGTTCGTGTTCCCTTGTCCCTTGATGTAGTTATTTGTAAATAAGCCTCTGAAGCTACAGCTGTCTACGACCCCACCCGGTGTTGTAAGCTTGTTATCCCGAATATTTGCAGCAGCCACAATCTTTGGATCGCCACCTCTGCCCATGTTTCCTAAAATGTTACATTTTACCTGTATCGGTTGTTCAAGATTAAATCGGTCCAGGCGTTTTCTAATATTAGGTGCAAGTAAAGCAGAAGCATTCTTCCATAAGATTTTGTCGTTCGTAATGTTAATCGAGAATTCCACCGGGTCCTTTGCCGTCCAAAAGGTTGCAGAAACAACAAAAGAGTCATCGCCAATTTTCAAGTCATTTGGCTTTAAAGCGACCACTCCTGTCTTTTCAGTATACCTGGCTTCAAACTTTCCATCCACTTGTTTATTCTGGATGAAGCTTCCACGGCGGGTGTTAAATGCGAGGCTTTTCGTTAATGCGTTCAAATTTACATCCGCGTCCCAACCAGAACCAGTGTAATCAATCTTTCCCGTTAAACGGTCAATTGCAAATTGGAAGAGCTTATTGCTTTTTTGATTGTCGAAAACAAACTCCACGTTCTTGAACTGGAACTTATTTATCTCCGTCGAGGAACTACTTTGGCCAACAGTGTCCACATTCTTCTTCTTGCGGAAGATGGAAGTGTTGGTGTATCCATTGCTGTCAGTAAACAGGTATATGGAAGCATTGCTAATTGTAATTTTATCAATTTCAATTGTACCTCTTAATAAGCCGGAGGTATTTACCGAGATGTCAAAAAGCTTAGCGTTAAGTAATGTATGTTGATGTTGGTTCCATTGTTTGTCCTTAATCACCACATTTTTGAGCGTTAGAGAAACACCGGGGAAGCCTTTCAGAAAACTTGGCTCCATACTTTGAACAACTAGAGAACCATCTAAATTTTTATTTAGTTCCTTAGTGATGGTCGCTAATAGCTCCTTTTTATGCGAATTAACGTAAATGGCAATAGCAATATATCCGACTGAGATGAGGATGAGTATGACACCCAAAA
>JAQBOT010000208.1 GCA_028287885.1 Pedobacter sp. | reverse complement strand
ATTAATCTTCGAATGCCTGAATGATGTTATGGCTATTCAGAATGATCTTCCTAACGATGAATTTGATAATTTCTATTGAACCCTCCAGACTGTCATCCGGATCAGCAAGGTATGCCGTGTACACAGGTGTGCTCTTTAGCTTATTGTAGATCGTTTTCAGGAAATCAGGCTCTGCATTCCAGTTGATCTGGTACTTGTTTACCGCAGCTTGAAACTCAGGATTCTTTTGTAGTAGTACAATAAATTTGTTGTGCAGTAATTTTTGATTTGGATTTAGATCCTCCGGAGTTGGAAAGTGCTTATTCGAGCGTTCAATGGCATCGATAGCAGTGTATTCTGTAATTTCCGACAACAAAGCGAGCATTCTGACGTACATTTCATAGACATTGTCTATGCTGGTCATCAGATTCTTTTTAGAGGTAACTAAGTCTCTCTTGTCAGTCATCTGCCATGCAAAAATATTTTGCAAAGCTTTAATTCTAAGGTGCCTTCTGTTTAACATGATTTTTGTAAGAACGAGTGGTACGAATACCGGTGTACTAAAAGGATGATTTTATTTTCTTTATGTTTATTATTCTTTGTTCGGCGATTCTATTTGCCGCAATAATTGTAGGGATATTCTCTCTTTTTGACATTTGGATCACGTTTCTTGTCGCGTCGTAGATGTTCTCTGTAAGCTGCATCGTCCGCTTTTTGCCATATCCTGTAAGTTCAGAATAACAGTTGATCAAACCACCTGCATTAATCAAATAATCAGGAGCAAAAAGGATGTTTTTTTCCAGCAACATTTTACCCTGAACCTGCTCATCAGCAAGCTGATTGTTTGCAGATCCCGCGATGATAGCGAATTTCATTTTCTCTATCGTGCGTTCATTAACCGTTGCGCCAAGTGCACAAGGCGCATAGATATCAGCGTTTAATCCAAAGATCTTATCTGCTTCTATCGGTTTGGCTTTGTATCTGCGAGCAACATCCTGCATTCTATCTACATTGATATCGCTGATAAAAACCTCAACGTTTTCATTCCTTAACAGCTCAACCAAATGTTCTCCAACGTTACCAATACCTTGTACAACTACAGAGCGACCAGCAAGCATATCTGTTCCAAACACCTCTTTAACACAGGCCTTGATGCCCAGGTATACACCTTTTGCCGTATACGGAGCAGGATCACCAGCACCACCGATGGATTCCGGCACGCCAGTAACATGTTGCGTCTCCATGCGGATAAACTCCATATCCCGGGTGGTTGTTCCTACGTCTTCTGCAGTTATGAACTCGCCGTTTAGGTTCTTGATAAATCGTCCGTAACTGCGCATCATCGCTTCAGACTTTCCTTTTCTTGAATCACCAATGATTACTGCTTTACCCCCACCCAAATTCAGGCCTGTAATTGCAGCCTTATAGGTCATGCCTCTAGATAATCTGAGTACGTCTTCAAGCGCTTCCTCTTCGGTTTCATAATTCCACATTCTGGTGCCACCTAAAGCTGGCCCAAGAGTTGTATCATGTATGGCGATAATGGCTTTTAAGCCCGTGTCTGGATCATTGCAAAAAACAACTTTCTTATGCCCTAACGCAGTTAATTGATCTAAAATTGAAGTTAGAGGAGAGATCGTTTCGGGCATATTATATTTGATTTCCTAATGTGCTGCAAAACTAGTTAAAAAAAGATCAGTTACTAAGTATTAGCTAACACTTTCTTCAAATAACGCACGTTTATCTAACTTTACCGCTTCATGAAACACCTCCGTTATCTAAATAAATACTTTTATAAATACAAGTGGTGGATAATCCCTGGTATTTTCTTCGTCGTAATTTCCAACATCTTTGGTGTAATTCCAGCACAGGTTATCGGGCATGCCTTCAACCTTATTACAGAGAACATTCAAATCTACGGCCTCTTCGATGGCTTCAATCAACAAGCAATCATCTACGACATCTTCAGTACCAGTTTACTTTACTTCGGAGCGCTGGTTTTGTTCCTCTACTTGATTAGGGGCTTATTCTTGTTCTTTATGCGTCAAACCATCATTCTTATGTCAAGGCATATTGAATTTGACATGAAGAATGAGATTTATGCCCATTATCAGGACCTTTCCCTTGGCTTCTATCGAAAAAATAATACCGGCGACTTAATGAACCGGGCAACAGAAGATGTGAACCGCGTGCGCATGTATGTTGGCCCGGCAATTATGTATGCGATAAATACTGCCGTTCTCTTCGTGCTGATTATTTCTTCGATGTATGCGGTGAATGTAACACTTGCTACGTTTTGCTTATTGCCATTGCCGGTGCTTGTTGTCACCATATACTTTGTGAACACCCTGATCAACAAAAAAAGTGAACAGATCCAGGAGCAGCTATCCCGTCTATCTAGTTTTGTACAGGAACGGTTCTCCGGAATAAGGGTAATTAAATCTTATGTGAGGGAGTCTCATACAAAGGAGATTTTCGCTGCAGAAAGCGAGGCGTACAAAGTAAATTCTATGAGTCTGGTGCGCGTGCAAGCTTTCTTTTACCCGACCATGTTATTGATGGTTGGACTGAGCACAATATTAACCGTGTACATCGGCGGCAAGCAGGTTCTGGAAGGATCGATCTCGGCGGGAAATATAGCCGAGTTCATTGTCTATGTAAATCAGCTTACCTTTCCAGTGACCATGTTGGGTTGGGTAACTACATTAATTCAGCGGGCTTCGGCTTCACAAAAACGGATCAATGAGTTTTTGGAACTTAAGTCAGATATTGTTTCTGGCAACATCGGCCTTCCAAATCTGAAAGGCAGAATCAGCTTTAAACATGTAAGTTTTACTTATCCCGACACCGGCATTCAAGCGCTTAAAGACATCAGTTTCGACATTGAAGAAGGACAGTTCGTGGCTGTAATTGGCCGTACCGGATCCGGAAAGTCTACGTTGGCCAACCTGATTATGCGGATGTTTGATGTGAATTCCGGTCAGATAACGATCGATGGTAAGCCACTTGAGCAGCTGAATCTAGATACCTATCGTAGTCAAATCGGTTTTGTTCCTCAGGAAGTTTTCCTTTTCTCAGATACGATAAAGAACAACATTGCATTCGGGCTTGATGAGCTGAAAGGCAATGAAGTGGAAGAAGCTGCCAAGAATGCAGCTGTTTTGAAGAACATTCTTGATTTCGAACTGAAGTTTGAAACCATGCTTGGCGAACGTGGAATTACCCTTTCAGGTGGGCAAAAGCAACGTGTTTCCATTGCAAGAGCATTGATTAGGTCCCCTAGGATACTGATTTTTGACGATTGCCTGTCTGCAGTTGATACCAGAACCGAAGAAGAGATCCTAAATAACCTTGGCCGGATCATGCAAGGGAGGACAAGTATATTGATCGCGCATCGAATTTCAACCATCAAAAATGCCGACAAAATTATTGTTCTCGATGAAGGAAGAATAATCGAGCAAGGCACACATAATCAACTTATTAACCTACAAGGCATTTATTCAGAAATGTACCAGAACCAACTGCTTGAAGAAGAGAAACATTCTCAATAATTGTATTTTGAAGTTTGATAATTAATGCTTTAATTTACTGCTACCAAACATGACTAGCATAAACTATATGGCAGAATTCGACAACAAAGAGAGAGAAGAAGTCTTTTCAAAGAAAGTGAGAGCGGGTAAAAGGACCTACTTTTTTGATGTGAAAGCAACCCGTTCCGGTGATTATTACCTGACCCTAACGGAAAGCAAGAAAAGGCTTGAAGACGGTGTTTTTGTTAAACACAAAATCTTTTTGTACAAAGAAGACTTTGAAAAGTTTGCTGAAGGTTTAAACGAGACGGTCGACTACATCAAGAACCACCAGGATGTTGTTGAAAAGCGCTATGAGTATTCAGACAACCATGAGGTAACAGGCACTAAAACACCTGATGAATTTACCTTTTAAAATATAAGTCATAAAAAAGCCCCTAACGGGGCTTTTTTATTGCATTTAACTTTTCCAATACGATAAGAGCTTCTCATATGTAATCTAGCTACCCTTAGCTGTGTCATTGAAAGCTGTCCTGCGCTACACCAATGCCAGCTTAACACACACGTAAGGAAGCCTCGTCCACATGGATCCAGTTTGCCTCCTGAGAGACATTAATAGCCAATTTAATTTCGGAGCTTTGGCCAAGCAGCCGTTCAATTTCATGAACAACCCGGTGCTCAATAACCTTATTATTAATACGCACAGGTTCATCCAGAGCCTCAGAAACGATTTCAATATCATACATCCCGGATATCATTGTCTTGCATATAACCAGGCTAACTTTATGATTGGCAAGTAACTTCTTCAAGGCTGCAAATGCATGGATGATCTGGTCAATATTACTTGCTTTATATCCCAAGAGGATACAAGGGTTCTCATCCGTATTGGAATAATCCCCAGAAACAAGAATTTCATCAACATCTGCAAGTATAGTTTCTATAATTAAGCGGTCCATTTATAATCTTTATATATTAAAGAGATTTGACTGCTTTATTGTTTTCCTTTATCGAACTTTCGAGCAATAAAGTTTTTTCTCATCAATCAACCTGCTATTATGAAACGTGTACTGCAACTTCTCAACGTCCTTTCTCTATTACTTACCATAGGGGTGAACTATTTTTTCAATAGCGGGCAGCACATCGCAGCAAGCATGAAAACCATTTCCAGCAAATATGAAAACCTGCTTACCCCTGCAGGATATGCCTTTTCCATTTGGGGACTGATCTATTTCGCATTGATCTGCTTCGCTGTGTATCAGGCAAGAAGTTTAGTTTTTAAAAACGCTGAAGAGGATTTTGTAGAAAAGATCGGACCATGGTTTATTCTTACGAATGTCTTAAACGCCCTATGGGTAATTGTGTTTACCCATGATATGATTGCCCTTTCGGTCGTAATTATGTTTCTACTGTTTTTTTCGCTGCTAAAGATTATACTGAACTTAAATATGGAAAAATGGGATGCTCCTTTCATCACAATTCTTCTAATATGGTGGCCATTCAGTATTTATTTTGGCTGGGTAAATGTGGCCCTTGCCGCCAATGTTTCAGTTTATCTGGTGAGCTTGGGATATACAGGCAGTCCTTTAGACCCTGCCACTTGGGCGATGCTTGTCTTGCTCTTACTATGCATCATCGTTATTGCGATGATCTGGAAGCGGAATATGCGGGAATATGCAACCGCAGCGGCCTGGGGTATCATAGCTATTGGCATTAGGAATATTGACACAAGCCAGTCTGTAGCCTACACTGCGTTCTTCGTAGCCGCCATTGTGTTAATTAACATTGCACTCCATGGCTACAAAAACAGGGCGTTTATTCCCATCAGAAGGCTACGTCCGAAAATGAAATAAGATAGCGAACGTTTTTATTCCCTTGTAGAAGACTCCAGCGATTTGATCAGTTTTTGTATACGCTCCAGGTAAACCTCTGCCGGCTTTTTGCCCGCGTTTACTTCAAGATAATGTATGTGAGATTGTAAAAACAAAGGGAGATCCTCTATCACCACACCTGAATCAATCTGAATCGAGGAGGGTAAATCTATTCCCTGAAAGTATGCTTTAATTTCTTCAACGGTCATCGAGCAAAGATAGACAAGTATTACATCTTTTCTGCTTGTATTGCAGCGCCGATGTTCTCCAATAAGTCTTCATCAATATCATCATCAGTATACCAGGTAACACCTTTTTCCTGGGTATTAGGATATACAATACCGACAAGATCTTCGTTCTGATTCACCTGAAACTTTCCGTCCTCAAGTGGTAAGATGTTATAGGTGATACTTGAACCACCGGTTGCTACTTCAATTTCAAATGCTTCCATAATTAGCTAAGTTTGTCAAAATAAACGTTTTGTCTGAAACATTGTTTGCATCCTTTTACCTGGACTTCAGTATTTTCGAAATTCCGCAACATTACAGATTGCTTGTTTGTTTATCTTGTAAACGTAGATTATGGAAAACCCAATACCTTCTCAGGAACACGGCAACAAACTAGACATCATTGAAAAGGCAACCTTCAAGAGCTCAGAACAGGCTTGTGAGTTTTACGAAGTAGCGAAAGAACGATTGGTAGATGTTAACCATTGGGCGGAAATCAGTAATCTTCCTTCGGCGACCTTCCATTTATGTGACTCAACCGGTTCTGAAGTGAATCGCCACGTGAAGTTGGGAGACTACTTCAAAATAAACATTCCAGCACCTGGTAACAGCACTGGTGATGGTTTTGACTGGGTTAAGGTCGAATATATTGAAGAACAACAGGTAAATGGCTCTGATATCATGAGCATACGTGTTAGGCCGGCACCAAATCCAACAACGCCTGACCCTTCCGTAGCCCATTTTTTCAGCGACCGGGCAACCTCCACTTTTCAGATCAGAAGAGTAGATAAAGAAGTTCTGGCTGAGGTGCATGGCCGAAATGAAGAACCAAATACTGACACTGGAAGTTTGATAGACAATGCCAGGAATTCAGTAGTCGGTTTAGGTGCCACATTAGGCATGTCAGTTCCACAATGGAAAGGACTTGTAGCGGGGTTGGTCAAAGTCTATTGAGCGCGCATCAATTCTGCAAAAAGCTGATACGAGTACAGCTTAGCCTCGTGGTCAAAGATGTGTGCACTGGCCATAATTTCATCAACCTGCGTTTGCGCTAAAAACGACTCCATATCTTCACGTACGGTCTTTTTACTACCTACGAAGGTGCAAGCAAGCATCTGGTTGACCTGCTCTGCCTCATATTCATTTAGCAAGTCCTCCATATTGTCTACAGGAGGCGGCAACAAGGTCCGCTTCCCAGTAATAATGCCCTTGAACATCTGGTACAATGAAGTTGCCAGCCTGTTTGCTTCATCGTCCGTGTCTGCAGCCACTACATTTACACAGGATAACACATAAGGCTCCTGAAGGTGCACAGAGGGCTTAAAGTTGTTGCGATAGATGTTTATGGCGGTTAAGAAATGTGCCGGTGCAAAATGACTTGCAAAAGCATAGGGCAGACCCATAGACGCTGCGAGGTAAGCACTATCCGTGCTCGAACCTAAAATCCAAATTGGAATGTCCAATCCTTCTCCAGGAATCGCACGAACCTTTGCGTTCCGGTTCTCCGCAGAAAAGTAGGTTTGAAGTTTAACAACATCTTGTGGAAAGCTGTTCACCGCAGAAAAGCGATCGCCCCGGATGGCCATTGCTGTTAACTGGTCTGTGCCTGGGGCACGTCCCAAACCAAGGTCTATCCGCCCAGGAAACAGAGATGCAAGTGTTCCGAATTGCTCTGCTATGATTAGTGGCGAATGGTTTGGCAGCATAATACCACCCGAGCCTAC
>JAQBOT010000197.1 GCA_028287885.1 Pedobacter sp. | reverse complement strand
ACTTGGGTCCAGGTTATTGAAAGCAAGTCCAGATATCTCATGTAAAGCATTTGGCAGAATGAACTTTTCCGGTTTGCTGAAATCATAAGGATCAGGACTCCCGAACTTATCACTTGGGTTTTTGCATCCAAGGATCATAATTAGCGCCATTATAGTCAGAAAAGCTTGAGATGTTTTGGTGTTTGTTTGCATTCCGGGTTACATTGAAACTACAATCGAAATAATGAAAGCAATAACAGAGGCCACAATTCCATACATAAACACATTATAAGCAATACGCAAAAGCCTGTATTTTCGCCCAAGTACAACTCCTTGGCCATAAATATCCCTGATCAGACTTCCATATAGAAAGTCGCTGTCGTCCATCATTTTCTGTATTCCAGCATCATACTCTGCCAAACCCATACGGTAAAAGTTTCCAAAGAACAAAAGGTTCGTTCTTTTGTTCTCAATATCCTGTAAGGTAAACGTGCCTGCAGGTATAAATGGCCTGGTTGCAAGTATGGAAAAGACCATCGTAGTCACACAAACAATTAAAAGAAGCATCGTTGGAATGATCAGGTACGGATTGTCTTCAAGCCTCCTCAGTAGAATACTTAAAATTACAGACAAGATGATCGAGTTGGTAGAAATCATGATGTGCGCTTTGTTATCCGCCATATCACTCAGACGTTGGTGATTACCTGAGGTAATTCTGAACATCGTTTCAATACCGCGCTCCGGGCGACTGTTTTTTTCCTTTTTCTCTCGTTTATGTTCAACTTCCTCCGAAACGGCTTTACCAGTCAGGTCTGTCAAATTACCATGTACATTAGCCTTCAAAGGTTCACTACCTTGTACTTTAAAAGATTCATTTTCCTGAACTTTAGCCTTCAAAGATTCCAAGTTTTTCCTCTTTCGTTTTTCCAGTAAATTAGTGCAATAGTCTGTATGATAATGATGGGACTCCATCAACTTAATCGTCCCCAACCTCCATGTGTCTTTACTGACATCCTTACCAAGAAGATTCTCTGTCTCTTTGCGCATAAGCCGGTTTCTATCCTTGAAGTCATCGCTGCCAAGGTGATAGAGGTCCGAGTCACAAACAATTTGCTCAAGTAAACCCTTTGGCGATTGTGGCATTTTGGTCGCCAGAATGCAGCCGCGTACAGCCATAATGGTTTCTTCATCTACGCCCCGTTCAGCTAAAAATGCTGCAGCAGCTTCTGCACCACGCTGCTCATGCTCCTCCCACTTATCTAAATAACCCAAATCATGAAACCAGCTTGCAGAAAGTACAACAAAGAACGCTTTTTCGTCCAGCTTGTAATAACTAGCCAACTCTTCTGCATGTTTTACCACATGTTCCGTATGGGAGAAATTATGGTACACAAGCTTGTTATCTAGCTTCGAATTAAATGCATCCTCAATGTGCCTTTTAACCTGATCTAAGATTTCCAGATAATTCATATATTAAAGATGGTCATAAACACATTAGAATCAAATTCTTAAATCGTATTTTTGACCTTTACCTGCTATGAAAAGAAGAATTCCCCTCCTCCCTATACTCATTTTTATAATCCTATTCTTAAGTCTTAATTTTTACGTTCTATCTGGATTTAAAACCTTAGTCTTAAGTCCACTAACTTCATTGATATTCTGGACCACCGTGCTTGGCATCTCCGCTGCATTAATATCTTCCTTCCGAAGAATTGAAAGCCGAGGCATGGACACTTTTTTCAAAGTTTCAACGCATGCTTTTTTAATATTGCTCATCAGCGAACTTGTGTTTGCCATCTTTCTAATTCCCGGAGATCTATACAGATTAGTTTCCGGAGAAAGTAGAAATCTGAAATGGGTAACATTTGCCTTTTGCATGTTTATATCAACGATTATGGTCTTTCTTTACGGAATGATCCAAGGTAAATATGCCTATCGGGTAATAAAACACATCTTAACTTTCGAAGACCTGCCAGAGGCATTTGAAGGTTTTACCATAACCCAAATTTCAGACGTACATGCGGGCAGTTTTAAGAATAAAAAAGCCATCCAAAAAGGTATCGATCTAATTAATGAGCAGCAATCCGATCTTTTTGTCTTTACCGGTGATTTGGTAAACAATAAAGCTTCAGAGATCCTGCCCTGGATCGAATACTTTGCACAGATAAAGGCTCCTTATGGGCAGTTCTCCGTGCTTGGAAATCATGATTACGGCGACTATGTGAAGTGGGAAACAGAGCATAAGAAACGTGAAAATTTAGAGCATCTAAAAAGCTATCACCAACAACTCGGCTACAAGTTGCTGTTGGATGAGCATGTCGAACTAAAGAAAGATGGACAAAAGATTATACTCGCCGGCGTTGAGAACTGGGGCTTGGGTTTTGGCCAGAGGGGTGATCTGAAGAGCGCCCTGAAGCATGTTAAACCGTCTGAATTTAAAATCCTCCTATCTCATGACCCTAGCCACTGGGAAACAGAAGTAAAAACCGAGCCGGCTAAAGTACATCTCACCCTATCAGGGCACACACATGGTATGCAGTTTGGAATCGAGGCTTTTGGAATTAAATGGAGCCCCGTGAAATACCGCTATGCACATTGGGCTGGAATAAAGAAAGAAGATGGGCGGGTTCTCAATATAAACCGGGGATTTGGCTTTTTGGGGTTTTCAGGCAGGATCGGAATCTGGCCTGAAATCACGGTCATCGAACTTAGAAGAACTAATTAGCTATTTCGTTTTCCTTCTAGAAGCATGTCCATGGCATGTTGCATCGTTCCTGCGCGAACGACTTCACCTGCGTTGACGAAGAAAATCTCGTCTGCATTTTCGATCGTATTCAATCTATGTGCAATAACAACCAATACGGTTTCTTTAGATAGATGCTCAAGAATAATAGCCAACAACTTTTCCGTAATCGTATCGATGTTCGCTGTAGCTTCATCCAGGATAAGTATGTCAGGATTTCGGAGTACTGCCCGCATAAAAGCAATAAGTTGTTTCTGCCCAAGGCTGATGTTGTCTGATCCCGAAATTACACTGGTCTCTAAGCCTTCATCAAAAAGAAGTATCAACTCTCTTAGATGCGCCTTCTCAATTACCTTTTCCAATTCGGCATTCGTGTAATCTTTGTACTTTAAATTACCATAAATGATATTTTCCCTTACTGTTCCTGTAAATAGAAAAGGTTCCTGTAAAATAAAGCCGATTTTTTGTGTCCTTTCCTCTGGAGAATACGAGCGGATATCTTTGCCATTTAAAAGGACCCTACCCTGAGTAGGATCATACAGCCGTGCAATCAAGGAGGCTGTGGTCGTTTTCCCACCGCCGGTTGGGCCAATCAGTGCATAGGTCTTGCCCTTCTCCAACTTAAAACTTATATGGTGTAGTATCTCCTCCCCTTCAGTATAGCTGAAATGCACATCCCTGAATTCAAGAACTGCATTTGATTTTTCTCCCGTGATATCCTCACTTTGTTTAAGGTCGGTTGTTAAGGAGAGAATTTCTGTGATCCGGTCCCAGCCTGCCATAGCCACCTGGAAATTCGCCCAAAGTGCGGCAAGCTGCCTTAGTGGATTGTAAAAGTTTGTTGCATAAGCAAAATAACTCACAAGAAGTCCGATAGTAAACTCTCCGCGACTGATTAAGTAAATGCCATAGGATAGGACAATCAATTGAGCAAGAGAAGAAAACATGCCGTAAACAGGCACAAAAACGTTGTTTGCTAGGCCAGCTGCAATCGCAGTTTTATAGTTCTCTTGGTTCGCCTGATCAAATCGCTTTCTGAAGTAGTCCCGCCTGTTAAAGGCTATGATAACCTTGAAATTATTTAAGCTTTCTTGTATCTCTGCGCTCATACCCCCTACGCTTTTCAAGTTTGATGCGTTTCTCTTTTTTACCCAGGGGGACACTATACCAGTAAAAACAAGGATGAAAATAGCCGGTGATAAAGCGGCAAGCCCAAGCTTAATATTAATCGCCAAGAGGAAAACACCTGCACCCGTCATGGTCACTATGCTGCCAACAAACTGCATTAGGGATTGAGAGAAGAACTGGTTCAACTTATCCGTGTCGTTGTTTACCCTGGAAATCAGATCTCCAGCTTTGTTTTGGTTGAAAAATGATACAGGAAGTTCCTGTAACTTATTAAAGATTGCGTTACGTAAAGTGTAGAGCATTCGCTGGCCAACACCGCCCATCAGTTTCGTTTGAAAATATCCGGTTACCAAGGTGATCAGGTACATCCCAAATAAAAGCGCGGAAAACAACAGAACACCGTTAAACTGTTTTGTGCGCACATAGGCATCTATCGTATGTCCGATGATCAGTGGTCCAAGCAGCAACAATGTTGAGTTCACAAGTATGGCAATCAGCGCCATCCAGAGGTTGGCTTTCTCAGCCGAAATCAGCTCAAGTAACTTCTTTAAAGCAGCAATCGTTGAAGTCTTCTTTTCTTTATTATTAATCTTGTTAAGATTGTAATTCATAGTTGCTTGTACTCTGTTGTGAGGTATGGATCTGAACGTACTCCGGACTGGTTTTTATCAATTCCTGGTGTGTCCCCTGTGCAATAATTTCACCTTGCATAAGCAAAATCACTTTGTCGTAATGTGTAACCGAAGCAACCTTTTGGGTAACAGAGAGCAATGTCAGATCGGGATAGTTATTTTGTACATTTTCAAGGATTCTTCGCTCTGTATTGCTGTCCACCCGGGCAGTGAAATCATCCAGCAACAAAACCTTAGGATTTAAGGCAAGCGCTCTGGCCAGCATGATCCTTTGCTTCTGACCGCCGGATAAATTGGAACCCCTTTCCGAAACAACTGTATCAAGCCTTTCAGGCAGTAAGGAAACGAAATCCTGAAGTTCTGCCGTGTCGATCGCCTTTTGAAGGGACTCGTCCGTAACCGTGTCGCTGAAGGCGATATTCTCCCGAATGCTCATGTTAAAAATAATGCTGTCCTGAAATACAAAACCAACCTGGCTGTGAAATGCTTCGGGCATGTACGCATTGATGTTGTGACCGTTGTAGAACAGTTCTCCCGAGCTTGGGGGAATTAAGCCTGATAGTATGTATAACAACTGACTTTTCCCAGCAGCTGTTGGCCCAATGATCGCTGTTTTACTACCAGCCTTCAGCTCGAAACTTATGCCCTTCAGCGCTGGCTTTTGGCCAAAATTCAAGGCCACGTTTTCTAACTTCACGTCGCCCTTCATGATCTCGGTTATTGTTCCCGGGTGATTAAGCTTAGGGCTATTCAACACATTTTCAATCCGCTGATAAGAGGCCGAGGCCTGGGCGATTACGTTGCTCATAAAACCGATGACCAAAATCGGAAAGATCAGGATGGCCAAATAGCTGTTAAACGCAGCGAACTGACCCAGCGTCATGCTTCCTGTAATCACAAAGTGGCCTCCCAAAAGCAGGATTGTTAATCCAGCCATGTTCGAGACGAAAATAATTAATGGGATTAAACCTGCGAAAAGCTTTAAGATCGATAAGCCAAGATCTCTTGCTCTAGCATTTGCCGTGATAAACTTATCATATTCAATTTGCTGGGAGTTTATTACACGAATGATCGCCGAGCCCATAATGCTCTCATTGATTACTTTGTTAAGCCAGTCGATAACTTCGCGGCTTTCTTTAAAAAGGACCTTAACCTTCCTTAGTACAAGATAGAATGTTCCACCGATAATTGGAATAATGGCTATAATGGCTAGTGCCAATTTCCAGTTAATCGATAACAAAAGAATACTTGCACCCACAATTAAAAAGATGGATGAGGCAATGGAAACGATCGCTTGAGAGACGAACAACTTAATGGAATCCACGTCAGCAGTTAGGTTCGTGAGCAACTTAGCGGGGTTGGCCTCGGTTATAAAAGCATGACTCTGCCGCGAGATCTGATCAGAAAGCCGGCTTCTTAAATCTCTTGCAACACGCTCGGAAGCATAGGTTTGCACGATACTTTGCAGGTAAGTGAAAATAAAAACCAGTACAATCGCTATAGAAAAATACAGAAGGATGCGCTCCATTCTAAAATCGCCCATAGAATAGGAATCGATACCGTAGGAGATGATCTTCGGTAAGATCAGGTTGATTCCGTTACTTAGGAGGGCAAAAAGTATGAGATAGGATATTAGTTTTTTATAGGGTTTTAGCAGGCTAAAAATACTGGGTTTTTTAGCAGCCTTTGTTTTTTCCTTCATCGGATCCAGGTTGTACAGGTCTGTCAAAAATACATGAATAAATAAGAATAAGAAAAACAATCGCTTTAACTATAGACGTCATATAGCGCCGTTTAAAAACTCTTTTCTATATTAGGGTTCCTATAGCAGGTTATACATGCATGAACCTTATATTATTGGTATAGATATTGGAACTGGCAGCACAAAAGCGGTCTCAATTGACTTAAAGGGAAACATCCTGCATGTTGCTCAGTCCTCCTATCCAACCATACAGCCGGAACCTGGTTACAGCGAACAGGATCCTGAGCGCATATGGGCGGCATTTAAAGAATGTGTTAGCAAAACTACAGGGCATATTGGTTATGAACCAGTGGCGCTAAGTTTAAGCAGCGCGATGCACAGTATTATTCCGGTAAACGAACTTGGAAGAGCTTTAATGAATATGATCACCTGGGCAGATGCCCGGAGCGAGGCGATTGCAGAAGGACTGAAGGCCAGTGAGCAAGGCGAGCAGATCTATAGAACATCAGGCACACCTTTGCATGCCATGGCTCCTTTGAGTAAGATACTCTGGATCAAACAAAATAAGCCATCCCTTTATACCGAAACTTTCAAGTTTATCTCGATTAAAGAATTCATTTGGTTCAAGCTATTCGCCACATTTGAGATCGACTACTCCATTGCCTCTGCAACTGGTATGTTTGACATCATCAAACTATGTTGGAGTGAAACGATTATTGATACAGTTGGCTTGAATATATCGCAGTTGTCTGAGCCAGTAAACACAAGCTTTTTAAGAGACCAGATTCAGGAAGATGTTGCGATTGAAATGGATCTTCCCAAAGACACTAAGGTTATCATCGGGGCTAGCGACGGGTGTTGTGCCAACCTGGGTAGTGCAGTAATCGACGCCAGGAAAGCAGCGCTTACCATTGGTACAAGTGGTGCCGTGCGCGTTACAAGTGACAAACCGGTGTATGACTTTCGGGCAATGACGTTCAATTACCTCCTCGACGAAAAGACTTATATATGCGGTGGCCCCGTTAACAATGGTGGCCTGGCAATAGATTGGGCAATTAAGAAATTCCTGAATAATCCAGCTTCAACAGGGGATACCTACAACATATTTTTCTCCATTATACAACAACAACCTTTTGCCGCCGAAAAGCTGCTGTTCTTGCCTTATTTAACGGGTGAACGTGCGCCATATTGGGACACTGCCGCCAGTGCCGCTTTCATCGGCCTTAGGCCGCACCATAACATTGCAGATTTCCTCAGGGCAGTGCTTGAAGGTGTATGCTTCGCATTAAATCAGGTGCTTGTAACTGTCGAGCAATCGGTCGGGAACATTGAGCAGCTGCACGTTAGCGGTGGGTTCATCCATTCTCCATTATGGCTGCAAGTGCTATCAGACCTAACCGGCAAAAAATTGCTGCTTGTACAAACGGAAGACGCATCTGCAATTGGTGCCGCA
>JAQBOT010000174.1 GCA_028287885.1 Pedobacter sp. | reverse complement strand
ACGAATATTCCAGTTAGAATATCAATCAATTCCCAACAAAAAGAACGCTACAAGCATTGCTTTGCTGAAGAGCTGTTGTTGCTTGATGATGAATTGTTAGGGATAGGAGGACCCTTACTTGGGCTTTTATCTGCGCATCAAACAAATCCCAGGGAAGACTTGCTTATTCTGGCCTGCGATCTTCCACTAATGACAGTCGAACTGCTCGAAAGGTTGCAAATAGCAGAAAAGGCGAGCAGCGATTTTGAGGCTATCGTGTTTAGCATCGATGGTGCCGTAGAACCACTTTGTGCAATTTACAAATCTTTAGGCTTGAGGTAGATAATGGATGAACTTCGAGCCAAACGACTATCCCGGCACAGTTTGAAAGAGGTACTGGGACTGTTGAAGGTGGTTGAATTGCAGGTAAGCCATTCCGAGCAAGTAGCATTTAAAAACTTCAATAGTCATGGTTTAACATAGTCGATCTTCGAAGGGTCAATTCTAACAAATTGATCCTTACCGCTATCGCATACGGTGCAACAGTAAGCTTGAGGCAAGTTCTCAAATGAAGTTTCTGGAGGAATATTTGATTCCGGCTCACCGACATCTTCGTTGTATATGGTAAAACACCTTGTGCATTGATATAATTTTACGGTATGCATCTCTGTACTCCTTTCCTTTTGAGCAGGCTGTTTTGCTATTTTGTCTACTACCAATCCTTTTCTAAATGCGTAATACTTATAGATTACCCTTCTGAGTTGTTCCGGCAATATAGCGCGGGGGTTTCCACTGCTAAAAATCTCACCTGTGCGTTCATTCGGATTAAAATCTTTTGCCCTTAAAAATATCGTAAACTGGCAAAAGCCTAAACAGCCCTAAATTGATCAGGTAACGTTTTCGAATGAGGATACTGCTGAAGATTTCGCTCTTTTTTCTCGTTTTAATGCCAATGCAAATTCCAAAGGTTCTGGTATCGTCTATGCTGAGGTGCTTAACCAGGTAACTTTTCAGCTCGAGGCTCTGAGGGCAATTGTCTTCAATTTGAAAGTTTAGCTCATTGGCAGCATGTCGCATGTTGATGTCAAATTCTTCTAACAAACTGTTCCAAAGTTGTTTGTCTTTTTCTTCAATGCCCTTGACAATGATGCTTTTCCAGGATGTACAGCAGATTTGTCCGAGTTTAGTGTCAGTACAAAGAGAGCACAATTTCTTTAAGAAAGCTACTTTGAACAGTTCGTCTCGCCGATAGATTCCAAGCCAATATTTATTGTTATATCGATTGAGCCCTTCATAGTAGGGGAGGTTGAATAAAGCAAAGGGTGCCTGGTTCTCCGCTGGCTTTAAGATGTAATCCTTCGTATGCAGCAGGGAAAAGAGTTTTGGTCCATCTGCATTTTTATTGTCGATGAACTCTTCGTCGCGTGTAGTAATGAGCTTTTCAATCTCCTTGGTAAGCTTCGCAATGTTATTGGTGTAGCATAGCTGATCCCATTCGTAAACCACATTTGTTTTTGGAAAACGGATGATCAGGTGCCAGTAGTGTTCAGCGCTAGGGGAGGCAACCCAATTGATGTTGCCCGTTAACAAGGTGGTAAAACTTTGCTTGCTGTCACAAATGTTAACTTTTAGGCGTGGCTTAAAATCCATGTCATCTAGTATGTCTTTATAAACACCTTCAGTTAGCCAGGAATTACGAACGAAGATTTCTTCTGCAGGATAAGAGCTGACGATATTTGGATGTTCATTCTCATTTATTGCATATTCAATGTCCAAGAGGTCGAGTGCTTTGGTAAAAGTCTCGAGGTTGTAGCTTATGATGTCAAGGTATAACTGTTGCCTTAGCCCGAACCTTACGTACTTGACGTTGCATCGTGTAGCTGCAGCCAAGATGTTATACAGGCTTCCGGGTGAAATGATGCCGCCGGGGAAATTGATGATTATGGTTAGTTCCTGCATATCAGTTGTTCATCAGTCCGAATTCTATTACTGCCTTAGAAAAGTTCTTGTTCTCATGTCCCGGTCTACATAGCTTTAATAAAGCAAATCTTTGTATATCGGTAAGTTGCTGCCATTGTTCAGTTGAAAGTTCCAACTGGATCTCTAGCGCTTTCTCGATTAACAAATCAGGTATTTGTTGAATATTACCCCATGCTGGCTGTCGGTCTACCTCCATATTTGTTGCCGTGTTTCCAGTATAGCTGGAAATGAGGGACGTTAAGTATTGATGGTAATTCTCTAATTCTGAAGCCATATCAATAGGCATCAGTGCAAGTTTAACACGTTCCTTCGGCTTGAATTTACTCCATTCACTTAGCTTGAGCTTAACTCCTACAGCATCCATTTTGAACCGCACCACCATGGGTATGCATCGGATATTATCTTCGACAAAGTCCTCCTCAAAATTAAAATATTCTATTCCTTTAACACCGATGAATTCTGATGGAGCAATGTTTATAATTCTTTTCATCTTCTTATATTTATTGCTGTATAGCCAAGGCTTGTTCCTTGGCTTTTTTCAGCATGTTTACAGTTGAATCGAGGATGTTTTTAACTTCTGGTCTGCAGCTACCACAGCCCATTCCGGCTCCTGTTAACTGACACAACTGCAGGTGATCTTTGCATCCTTCCTTTATCTTGTTCTTCAAATTGCCTTCTCCAACATTGTTGCAACTGCATACGGTCTTTCCAATTAGTGGCTCCGCTTTTTTTCCGCTTCTCAGCAGCTGGAGCCGCTTTTCGCTTAACTCCATCTTATTTTCTATCAAGTCTCTGAATTCGAGAAACTCTGTCTTATCTCCGATAAGTATGGCGCCGACGAGTTTGTCTTGGTGTACAATACACTTTTTGTAGAAGCGTTTGGCTTTATCAATGAAGATTATTTCCTCATAAGCAGGGTCATCATTTGGTATTTCTGCTAACCCCAGGGAGCACAATTCTAAACTGTGCATTTTTAGTATGTTCATCAACAGACTTCCTTTGTAGTATTTGCCAATATCACCACAAAGAAATCTGGCTACTACATCTGCCTGTTGCTCTGCAGCCGCAGTAATGCCATAAAGTTGATCTTTGAACTCGGCGATCTCACCGATTGCAAAAATGTCCTTTTCGCTAGACCTTAGATACTCGTCTACCACCACGCCACGCTTGCAATCAATTCCTGAATGCTTGATCATTTCTGTATTGGGAACGGTACCGATTGCTATGACCACAGATTGGCAGACTACTAGAAGGCCACTTTTCAGGCGTATTCCAGAGATTGATTTGTCCCCCAGGAAGCGATCAACTTCATCATTATAAATGATTTCGATGCCTTTGCTGATCAGTTCTTCGTGCAGCAATTGGCTTCCCATTGAATCTAATTGCCGGCCCATCAATCTGGATATTCTTTGGATAATGGTCACTTTTGCTCCTGTTTCGCTGACTGAGGTCGCCAGCTCAATGCCCAATAAACCCCCGCCGATGATCACGACCTCCTTGTTGGTTTTGTCTATATGTGCCTTAAATTTATCCGCATCTGTTCTACTGCGCATGGTAAATATTCCATCCAGTGCAGGCATGTCTTTTAAAACAAATGCTCTGCTTCCTGTAGCCAGTATCAGAATGTCATAATTATAGACAATGCCCCGGCTATCTGTAACTGTCTTTGTCTCTTTCGATATGTGCTTAATTTCATTGCCTCGATGTAGTTTGATGCGATAGTCGTTTTCCTCATCATCACTCATTTTGATCAGATTATGCCAGGGCAATGTTCCAATAATGTAATCGGGCAGGAGTACACGGTTGTAAAAAGGAAGGTTTTCCTTACTGAAGATTTCGATGTCATCTTCTACATTGAGATCCCTATAGCTTTTTACGAAACCACAGGCAGCTGCACCAGCGCCAACAACAATGATCTTTTGTCTTGGCTTGTGGTATAATTTTACCTGCACCGCGGTGTACTTGAAGTCAGGCTCTCCACTAAGCGGGTCTACCAGGTTGTTGGTTAGGTTGTTTGCACGATGCAGGTCGCTATCTTTGATTAATCCCCAATGCATTGGCATGAAAACCAGCCCGGGTTTGATATCTGTGGAAAGTTTGGCTTTAACCCTTGCGTTTCCACGTAGACTTGATATTTCGACCAAATCATTGTCGTTTATGTTTCTTGCTTTTGCATCTAAAGGATGAATCTCCAGAAAGGACTCGCTAATGTGCTGGTTAAGCTTGTTTACTTTTCCCGTCTTGCTTCGGGTGTGCCATTGGTCTCTAATCCTTCCAGTCGTAAGAATCAGTGGGTGTTCCTGACTGAGCGCTTCAGATTGATTTTGACTGGGAACAGTATGTATATTGGCTCTTTTGTCTGGGGTGTAGAACTGATGATCTGCAAACAATCTTGCTGTGCCCAATGAATCGGAAGCTATGGGAAAAGGCCATTGAACGGCTCTTTTTTGCCTTAGAATATCATAGTTTAAACCGCTTATATCAATGTTTGTGCCTGCAGTGAGTCCAGCATGTTCCTGGAATATTGCAGCTGAATCGTTAAATTCAAATCCGGGGTAGCCCATCTTTTTCGCGAAACGGCATATGATCTCCGCATCCGCTAATGCTTCGCAGGGCGCATCGACAATTTTATTCAAGAGAGAGATATACCTGCCCGCATTCGTCATCGTGCCTTCCTTTTCAGCCCAGGCTGCAGCGGGTAAAACAACATCAGCATATTTCAATGTCTCTACCCGGCTACTTATGTCTTGAACAACGACGAACTTCGCTTTCTTAAGGCCGTTCTCGGCGCTGCGCACATCCGGTAAGCTGACTAAAGGATTGGTGCAAAGGATCCAAATTGCTTTCAACTTACCTGTGTTGAGCTCATCAAACATTTGTGTTGCAGTTAATCCAGGCTTTGGGTTAATGCTGCCCAGGGGAATGTTCCAGAATCTTTCAACTTCATTTCGGTGATCTTCATTGCTCAGGTTTCGATGTGCCGGAAGAAGGTTGCTCATTCCACCCACTTCTCTGCCGCCCATTGCATTTGGTTGTCCGGTTAGGGAAAAAGGACCACTGCCGGGCTTCCCAATGTGGCCGGTTATTAGGTTTAAGTTGATTAAGGAAAGGTTTTTATTTGTGCCTACTACACTTTGATTCAGCCCCATGGTCCACATGGAGATAAATCCATTGGCCTTGCCAATATAAGAAGCGGCCTTTCTAATGTCAATTTCCTTTATGCCACAAATCCTCGCCGCTTCAGTTATGGAAGTTTTCAGAACGCTTTGTTCGTAATCTTCAAATCCATTTGTGTGTTGGTCGATAAAATCCCTATCGATTTGCCCTTCTGCAATTAAACAGTTTGCTATCGCATGATGTAAGGTAATGTCGGTGCCGGGATTTATTTGTAGGTGAATATCCGCTAATGCGCAGGATTGGGTCGTTCTGGGATCGCTTACAATGATCTTGAGATTGGGGTTGCTTTGTTTGGCCGCCTCGATTCTCCGCCATAAGATGGGGTGGCACCAGGCTGGGTTGGCACCTGCAACAAAGATACAATCCGCCAGTTCCAAGTCATCATAGCTAATTGGAACGCTATCTTCTCCCAGGCTCATCTTATAACCCACAACAGCACTGCTCATACAAAGTCGACTGTTGGTGTCAATGTTATTGCTGCCTATAAAGCCTTTGATTAATTTATTTACAACATAGTATTCCTCCGTTAAGCATTGTCCGCTGGCATAAAAAGCTACGCTATCGGGTCCATGTTTTTCAATTAAGGCTTTAAATACAGCTGCTGTTCGCTCCAGTGCAGTATCCCAGCTTACCCGTTGCAGGGGCATACTTTTGCTGTACCTCATTTGTGGGAATAACAGCCGATCGCTCTTATCATTAACGGTGTAATGCAGGTTCATGCCCTTACTGCAGAGCATTCCCTTGTTTACGGGATGGGTTTTGTCACCTTCCAGCGTAATGTTATTTTGAGCATCTCTGGTTAAGACAATTCCACAGCCTACTCCACAGTAGCAACAAGTTGTGCTCTTCGTTTTCGATATTTCCTTTTCCACTTTCAAACTGCTGATCGAAATATTGATAAGATAATTAGTTGTTTATCGGGAGGGTGTCAATACCAGGCTCTCTACCGAGCTTTGCTTTTGAGCCACAACGGTTCTGAAGATCAGTACCGCAATACCGACGCCCAAGATGATGTATCCAAGCAGGGTAAAGGCGCTGGTATAGTCTATAAGGTCCTTTGCTATTGTGTTGTTCTCCCCGAGCGTTTTCGCCATGTGGGAAGCTTTCGCTTTAAACATAAATGCAATTAGCATCGCGCCAATGTTGCCGCCGGCTCCAACAATTCCGGCAACACTTCCGACTGCCAAAGGGTTGATAAACGGTACGAGGCTGTACGTCGCGCCGTTTGCCATTTTAAGGCTCAGACCAAAAACAAACATCATAACGATGGCTGTTCCAATATGACCGGATTTTGCAAACCAGATTAAACCTACACCTTCTACCAGGAGCAAAAAGGCAAGCAGAAAGGTTTTTCCATCAAATCCCCAGGTTTGGCCAATTTTGTC
>JAQBOT010000144.1 GCA_028287885.1 Pedobacter sp. | reverse complement strand
CCGGCTCAAACAAAGAAAAGATTAAAAGCCTTTCAGAACAGCTAACAGAGATTGAAGCACGCTTGCAAGGGTTGATAGTATTGCTCCCAAATCTTCCAAACCACCTGGTTAAAGCAGGTGCAACTCCGGAAGAGAATGAAATCGTGTTTGTTCACGGTGAGCCTGCAACGCTTCCCGAAAAATTCATGCCCCATTGGGAGCTTGCTGCTAAATACGACATTATTGATTTCGAGCTTGGTGTTAAAATAACAGGCGCCGGCTTTCCAGTGTATAAAGGAAAGGGTGCACGCCTACAACGTGCCCTAATTAATTTCTTCCTTGATCATGCTACCGAAGCAGGTTATAGAGAGGTGCAGGTACCCTTGTTGGTTAACGAGGCATCCGGCTTCGGCACTGGGCAACTGCCTGATAAAGAAGGTCAGATGTACCAGGCAACGGTTGATAACTTGTACTTGATCCCTACAGCTGAAGTGCCGGTAACCAACATTTACCGTGATGTTATATTGAAGGAAGATGAGCTTCCTGTGAAAAATACAGCTTACACACCTTGTTTCCGCAGGGAAGCAGGATCCTATGGTGCACACGTCCGCGGTTTAAACCGCCTGCACCAGTTTGATAAAGTTGAAGTTGTGCAGATTGTGCACCCAGAGGAATCGTATAAAGTATTGGAAGATATGAGTGCCTATGTGCAAACCCTTTTGCAGAAATTGGGTCTACATTACCGTGTGTTACGTTTATGCGGTGGCGACATGAGCTTTACATCTGCCATGACTTACGACATGGAGGTTTGGAGTGCAGCTCAACAGCGCTGGCTGGAAGTATCTTCAGTATCAAACTTTGAAACTTACCAATCAAACAGGTTAAAGTTGAGATTCAAAGGTCAGAGTGGGAAAACCCAACTTGCGCATACTTTGAACGGTAGTGCGCTGGCCTTGCCTCGCATTGTTGCGGCTTTGTTGGAAAATAACCAAACAGAGAACGGTATCCGAATTCCAGAAGCACTGATAAAATACACGGGATTCGAATTTATCGACTAATTCACTAACCTTCTTCTATACTGCCTTGTTCTGCCTGGATTGCTGCCTTAACTTAAGGTTAAATCCAGGCAGTTATAAGCGTTTGAACAAATTTGTTCAAGCTTTGGCATTCATACGGAATTGCTATGGCTTTGCTTCGCCTCGAGCTAAGGGAAAGGCATAGCTTAGGCGGAGCTTAGCCATAGCAAAGCAGCTGAAAAGTTAAGCGCATCTAGCCATTGTCTACCAGCTGTCTTGTACGTGTAAAGCAATTAAGTTAACGATATTGATAAACGAAAAAAGCCCCAATGTCGGAGACATCGAGGCTTTTTTGATTATTAGGTCGTATTATAGAATCAAAATCAACAATAATATAATAATGATGATCGCACCAACAGAAAGGTAAACACCGCCGCCGCCTAAAGCGCGAGCGTGATTTTTCATTTCTTTTAGCTCGTTACGAAGTTCTTTCTTTTCGGCTCTGCTCAGGTGAGACTTATCCATGTGTCTGATCTCTTCAACACGGTTGGTGATTTTCTCAAACTCAACGCGTTGTGCAGCTGTCATTTCAGTTTTAGCTTTGTCGATCGCGGAAGCAGCCTGTACAGTATTTGCACTGATGCTCAACATCAATACAATCGCAAGGGAGTAGATTAATTTTTTCATATGTTTTGAATTTGTTTATACCTAAATAACAAAAAACCTACCAAAGTACAATCAGCACTCTTTATATGCATACCTTTAATGGATTAACAACCTAAAACGCTGATAGTTATAAAAGCAATCAACCGTTTTTGTACAGCAATAGAGACAGGTTTACTTCCTAAACTATTCCAGAAAAGAATAAAAACTGTATGTTCTATTGAACAACTTAGATTATTTCAAAAACCGCATTGATCACATAACTCAATTTGATCTTCTTAAAATCAAGTTCAGCTGGCGCTTGTGCGTCTGCTGACTTCATCATCATCACGTTGCTTCTATACATCGGCTGTGGAAACTGCTCATTATTCACCTCTTGAATGTCAAGGGCATTACCAAGTTTGTTTCCTAAGGATTCCAGCAGGTAGTTTGCTTTACTTTTAGCAGCTTGCAACGCCTTAATCTTAAGGTCCTTTCTAACACCCTCAATCTTTGAATATTCGAAGTTTTCGATATTGGTGTATGCAATTCCTTTTGGATCTATTGCGCCGATAATGGTATTGTACTTGTTGAGATCTGTAACTTTCAGCAGGTACTGTTTGCTGGCTAAGAATTCGGGATTTTTCTTTTTCTCTGTTGCAGTGGTATAGCTGGAGAGGCTATTTACAGTAAGGTTTTCTTTCGGAATTCCAGCTTGCTGAATGGCATTGTACAGTTGATTTTCAAGCTCAGTAATGTCAACACGTTTCTTAGTGTTGTTGTCTTTCAGGTATTCTTTTAGCGAAATACTGATGTAGATGATATCCGGTGTAACTTCAAGTTCGGCTGTTCCGCTAACGGATATCTTTTTACGCAGGTCGACCTGCTGTGCGCTGGCGCTGATACTGATCAGGGCGATATAAGCAAGTGCAATAAGTTTTCTCATAATTGGGTGTTTTCTGTAGTTTAATGGAAAGTGTAAATATACCACCTTTTGCTAAACGCCAGAAAACACCTGTTTGCTACAACTAGTCTTCTACAATTTCATTGTTGATACCAATTTCCTCGATAACCTCTTCTTTAAAGTAGCTCTTCTGGAAAACCAGGATGAGTATTACGCCAACAGAGATGGCAGCATCAGCAATGTTAAAAACGGGTCTGAAGAAGATGTAATCCTCACCACCCCATATTGGAAACCAAGCTGGGAATACACCCTCCAGCAATGGGAAATAGAGCATATCTACCACTCTTCCGTGAAATAAGCCGGCATATCCGTAAATTACCCCGTATATAACAGAATCGATAATATTACCTAGGGCACCTGCAAAGATTAAGGCAACATTCACAATGAGTCCGCGGTGGTATTTATGGTGTATCAAGTAATATAAACCGTAACCAATACCCGCAACCGCAGCAATGCGGAAGAGAGAAAGTGCCAGTTTACCAAACTCCCCGCCAAACTCCAGACCGAAGGCCATGCCATTGTTCTCTGTAAAATGAACAATGAACCAATGGCCAAGGATTTTGAATTCCTGACCAATAAACATATGGGTCTTAACCCAGGTCTTAACGACCTGGTCGGCAAGAAGGACTAAAAAGATTACTAATAAAGGTTTAGTATAGCCTTTCATTACGCCTGCTTCAATTTTGCTTCCATACTCAGCGTTGCATGTGGTACAGCGCGTAGACGTTCCTTTTGAATCAGCTTACCTGTTTCTCTGCAAATACCGTACGTTTTGTTTTCAATACGTACCAAGGCCGCTTCAAGGTTTTCAATAAACTTCTTCTGACGTGCCGCCAATTGGTTTAATTGCTCTTTTTCAAGCGTTGCTGATCCGTCTTCTAAGGTCTTGTAAGTACCTGATGTATCTTCAGTTCCATTTGAATTTGGATTGCTTAATGAATTGGTAAGGGAAAGAAGTTCTTCTCTTGCCATACGTAGCTTACCTTGAATCAAATCTTTGAATTCCTGAAGTTCACTATCTGAATACCTTGTTTTTGTGGCTTTTTCCATGTTTTTTATAGTTTAGTGATCAAAATTTCGAGATCAACATCATCAATAGACGTTTTGTTTCCATTATCAATTGTCTCTATTAATATAACTGAATCTGCTAATATTTCCGAGCAAATGTATTCCATATTTTTAGTAACAGCATCGTTAATTAAAGCATCACGCTTTATTTGTACCTGTATCCGGTCAATAACTTCAAATCCCAGTTCCTTTCTCAAGTTCTGAATTCTGTTAATTAGCTCCCTTGAGAGTCCTTCTTGCTTCAGCTCTTCGGTGATTGTAACATCAAGAGCAACAGTAAGGTTGCCCAGGTTGCTAACCTGCCATCCGGGGATATCCTCAGCAATAATCTCCAGGTCCGTATTCGCGATCAGGTAAGAATTGCTTTTTCCAGCATTCTCAACTGTAATTTCTACTTCTCCGGTACTTTCAAGTACCGCGATTTTCTCCTGGCTCATTCCGGTGATTGCATCCGCAACCAACTTCATGTCCTTACCAACCTTTGGCCCAAGAGCTTTGAAGTTTGGCTTTATCTTTTTCTTTATAAAACCCGCAGTATCTGTAATATACTCAATGTTTTTGATATTCGTTTCTGAAAGAATTAGATCTTTTACCAGTTCAACACGGTCTGCAAAGCGTTGATCCAAGACTGGGATCAGTATTTTTGCAAGTGGCTGACGAACATTGATTCCCGTCTTCTTTCTTAAAGATAATACCATTGACGATATACT
This sequence comes from Pedobacter sp., assembly GCA_028287885.1. Lineage (GTDB taxonomy): Bacteria > Bacteroidota > Bacteroidia > Sphingobacteriales > Sphingobacteriaceae > Pedobacter. The sequence goes on along the minus strand of JAQBOT010000144.1, from coordinate 545 downwards.
TTGAGCAAGTTCCATACGGGCGTTCAATTCCAGGTCTACCAAGCTTTCATCTGCCGCTTTCCAATACGTTAAGTGGACGGAAGCAGATGCATCTGGAGTGTTCACAGTAAGGTTTTGGTAAAGCCAGTCTGCAAAGAAAGGTGCAATCGGTGACATGATCTGCGCGATACCTGTTAAACATGTATATAATGTTTCGTAGGCTGCTTTCTTGTCTGCAGTCATCTCGCCTTTCCAGAAGCGTCTCCGTGACAAACGGATGTACCAGTTGCTTAGGTGCTCATCCACAAATGTCTGAATGGCACGTGCTGCTTTAGTAGGCTCATAGCTGTTAAAGCTGTCATCCACCTCCGCAATCATGGTCTGAAGTAAGGACAAGATCCAACGGTCAAGCTCACTGCGATCTGCTACCGGCGTCACGTTGTTTTCGTCAATCTCGAACTTGTCGATATTCGCGTACAATGCAAAGAAGGAGTAGGTGTTGTAAAGCGTTCCAAAGAACTTTCTACGTACTTCGTCTAAACCATCCAAATTAAACTTAAGGTTGT
>JAQBOT010000070.1 GCA_028287885.1 Pedobacter sp. | reverse complement strand
TTCCCCTTCATCTAAACTGTAAGCGATACTTTGATTTTGGAATGTATTTACCTTAGCCGCTTCCAACTTTGGATTGTGATGCGTGAATATGGCAATTAATGGAACTTTCCCCTCCTTACCAAGTCCGGAAGTATTTTGTTCGTCGACCACAATGCTACCTGAAAATATGTAGCCCAAGCTATCCGGAAATAGCGCTATAGGTTTCTCCTGCCAATGAAAAAAATCTTTGCTGGTTGCATGGCCCCAGTGCATGGGGCCCCAAACCGTACCATTGGGATAAAACTGATAAAAAAGGTGGTATAGCCCTTTGTAATACACCATTCCATTTGGATCATTCATCCAATGCTCTTTTGGCGAAAAATGGAACTGTGGTCGGTATTGTTCAGCCGCTACAACACTTTTCTGTTGGGCTAGGGCTACGTTCTGAAGAGAACTGGTTGCTGTTAGTACGCTAATGATAGCAATTGTTAAGACTTTGCGGTTCATATTAATGTATTTCAATTTCTTGTTAATTCCAATTGTTGTATTATTTCCATACAGATTTTAGGCTCCATGCCTTCATGTTCAGGTCAGTGCCTTCGTTTTTAGCAAAGGCTTCAATGCCGGTCTGCAGTTCGCCTGGATAAGTCAGCATAGTAAACACTTCTTTCCCATCATTGGTAAATAACTCTATACTAGACTGGTCTACAAAGAAATGCATGCGCAGCTTGCCATTTACCGGCAAAACTTTTGCACTGGTCTTCCTCGAAAATTTATCGATTTTCTCTTTAGCACAGTTTGTTCGATCAATCGTTAACAGGTTTGTTTTGGTATCATAAGACACACTCACGTTTCTTCCTTCCCCTACGCAGAGGTTTAAGCCAAACACATTTGGGTTAGCTGTATTAAATATAGCTTCTAATTCATAAGTATTTTTGTTGGGCTGGAATGCCTTTAACATATTGGTTCCCGCTGGTATCTGGTAAACCGCAGATATTAATTTGCCCCTTAATTGTTTAAGGGCATCGATTGGCTGTTGTACCAACCGCAATCCGTCCGGGTAAGTTTTTAGTTCCAACTTGCGGGCAATGGACCAAAAACCTTTACCCCAGGTAGAGGGCACAAGTTGTGCATAATCCCATGTAGCGATCCAGCCCATGGAAGTTGTAGCGTCTAGTCTTCCGTCATAATCTCGAAAAGTTCTTGAGGCATAAAAATCTAAGCCATGATCTACATACAAAGCCTCTTCGGGCTGATCGGCTGCAAGGGTGAAAGTTTTGCCATCAAAATCACCAATAAAGTACTGTTCCCTTGCCCAGTCAATAGACACAACCATTACCCACCTTTTTTCCTTACTATTTCCATCTACGTTTAGTTGAAAAAGATCGGGGCATTCCCAAGCTTTTTCCTGAGCGCCGGCAGGTCCAAAGTCACTTAAAAAGTTCCAGCTTTTTAAGTCTTTCGAACCATAGAACTTAATTTTCTTCTCCAGCGCTTTCGCAACAACCATTACCCATTGTTTTGATGAGGAATGCCAGAAAACGGTAGGGTCTCGGAACTCAGTACTGCCAATATCCAAGACCGGATTACCTTTATAATAATGAAAGGTGTTGCCGTCTTTGCTATAGGAAATGCCTTGAGATTGGTTTTTGCTTTCCTTATTGAAAATGGTATAAGCAGCTACATAAGCATCGTGGCCGAAACCAGCAGTATTCTGTTTATCAATGAGTGTTGAACCAGTAAAATAAGCAAGGCCTGAGTCGCCGCCTGACATTACTTCGGTAGATACTTCTTTAAAGTGTACAAGATCATCAGAAATCACCTTTCCCCACCAATACATCTGGTATTTACCCTGATAAAAAATGAAGCCACATGGATCTCCAATCCAGCCTTTTTTGGGGCTAAAATGAAACTGTGGCCGGTAGGGTTCCGAGTAAGTAGCCCCCTCCCTTTTCTGGGCTACAGCTCTTCCCCCATAAAACATGCAGATAATATAGCTCGTTAATAATAAATTTTTTATGGCTGATTCTTTCATTTGATTTTGGATAAGTTTTTGAAAATCCTGAGCATTAATATTGAATTGTCGTCAAAAATCCGTAGCCGTCACTGCTGGCTTGATCGTCCATGTTTCGGCCTTTACCTGAATGCTGTCTCCCATAGCAAATATCTCTGCATGGTTACTTTCCCGTTTAGACGGAAAGATTCTTGTCGTGAATGCATACCTATCATTGATAAAAACTTCCACCACTGAGCCGTCTACGAAGACATTGAACTTAACAGGTTTGGTAGTATCCAAAACACAGGCATCTCTTTTTATTTGCAACGGTATTCCCGCTTTTGTGCTGGAGTGACGCTGATCCACCACAACCTCTTTCGTATCTGAGTCATAGTATATCTTCGTATACTCTGAACTGTCCGGGTTCTTATGCAAAATGAATCCAAATTGCTTCGCTTTATTTGGGGTTATTAGTGCAAGGACCTCGTATTGCTGGTGATCTGAATAGAGTTTAATGGATGCTTGGTTTGGAATGATTGTGTCTAACACATTTGGGTTAGCTTCTCGAAGAGCCCGAACTGCAGAATGTGGAGACTGATTTAATTGACCATCCGATAAATTCCAAGTCCTTGGTATACTATAAAGATGTGACCATCCCTGGTTGTATGCTGCATCCCCAGTAATCTCATCGGGTATGATGGCAATTGCACAGATCTGACCATCTTTATCTTCAGCCACAGAAGGCGAAAGCAGTCTGTTAATGACCTCTAAATTCGCTGGAATCGGGTTGTCTGGTACAAACCTTTCATTAACAAAATCACCTACCCAATAAAGTGCTCTTGCTGGGACACCATTATGAGGAACTTTGTTGACCAGTAAAACATATTTACTACCTATCTTTTTAAATACAGGCATTTCCCAGAAGATGCCTGAATTGTCAACTCCTGGATTACCGTCAAAAAGCGTATGTAGAAACTTCCAGCTTCTAAGTTCGGTCGACTTATATAATAGCAAAGCTCCTTTTTCTACGCCATCAGTTTTAACACCAAAGCCAACGACCATATACCAGTTATTGCCTTCTTTCCACATATAGGTATCCCGCAAATCAGTCCTGGAGTAGCCATTGGGCTGCCCTGAAATAACCGGGTTATTCTTATACTTAATCCAATCTTTAAGGGTAGAATCTTTTGGAAAAGCAAGTGCGATCCCCATCTTTGGTCCTCCTGCAGTATAACTTATTAGTGGAATACCGTTGTTATCGAGAATGACATGGCCTGACCATATCCCATTTTCATCATATCCCTTTTGCGGGCTTATTGCAGGTTTGTGTTCAGTCCAGTTGATGAGATCAGGACTGCTAAAATGGCCCCAATTGATTTGCCTAAGGGCAAGGTTTGACGCGTTTTTTTGATTGAAGATGTGATATTTACCTTTATAAAAAATCAAGCCATGCGTCTCGTTTGTCCAGTTCGCTGCAGGTTGCAAATGATACTTTGGACGATTAAAATCGTTTTTGAAACGTTCAATCGGAATGCTTAATGAAGGTATTTTCTTAGCTAGAATAGCAATTTGACTTTGGAGTTTTTCAATTGGAACTGGTTTGTTCCAAAGCGTTAACTCATCTATTATTCCATTAATTGCTGTAAGATCCATTTTTCCTAATAGGTTTACCCTAAAATCCTTACCAACAAGAATTTCGTCAGGTTTATCGGGAAAATTGGCTTGGTTTAGCTCTATTTTGAGTTTCCGTCCATTTATCCAAATGCCAGGGTTCTCAACGCCCGTAGCCCAAATAATGTTGAGCCACCTGAACTTTTCGACAAAAAGTCCAGTAGGCAAGTATGAAAATTTGTTGCTGCTTCCCTTAGCGATTACAACCTCTCCAAACCTGTCGACATTGATGGAAACAGACATGCCGGTATTATTATTCTTAAAAGCGAAAAAAGCTGCTGTATCTGTAGGAAATGATTCCAGCGCAAACCAACCGGAACAGGCAACAATGTTTTCATTTGGCTTGATTTTCAACCGTAGGGAAGTGCTATAACCATCTGTTCTTATTCCTTTGCCAATAACACCATCGGTTAATTCGATTTGATTTCTAATATTGTTTATCTCCAGTTCAGCATTTTGTCTCTCGGCCTTCAAAGGGTTCTGCCCGTCAAAGCTCCAATGTTGTGCCGTTGCCTGCAGAAATGTGCAAAGAATGAATATTGCAGGAGCCATCAGTCTAAACCAGCAGTGTAGCTTAAAGTTCATAATCATTAATTAAGTTAAGTAAGTAGGATAACCATGCAGATTATATTTCATCTGCATGGTTATTTAGATGCTATGATGTTTAGTAGCCTGGATTCTGTTGGTATAGCCCGGCAGAAAAGTTGATTTGAGCCTGAGGTATTGGGAAATATTCGTCTCTGCCTTTAACGAAGTTGGCATTTTGCAGATAGGTTCGTAGCAGCTTCTCCTTTGCAAAATATTCCGTATTTAAAACGTCTGCTGCATTTCCCCAACGTACCAGATCAAAGAAACGTTCACCTTCAAGGGCTAGTTCAAGTTTTCGTTCAAAACGCAATGCTGTACGGGCATAAGCATTTGTCCAATTACAATTTACACCTGGTTTATAGGTGTCGATGGTATATTTGGCAGCATACTCGGCAGGATTAGCCGAATTAAATGCAGTTACATACTTACTATTCTTGGCCCGTTCTCTAACCCTGTTAATCAACGGCACTGCCTCATTCTCGCGGTTCAGTTCGATCAACGCTTCGGCTTTCCATAATAGTACATCTGCGAATCTGATGATATGGAAATTAAGAGATGAACCACCCCAAGGAAATCCTTTGACCATAAATGAAGATTCCGGAGAAACAAGGGCTTTTTTGTTTGAGTAATAACCATATGTAGCAGGCTCACGTACCCAGTCAGCTCCATAAGGTGCTGCTGTGTAGTTTTTCCAACGAATACCAAGGCGGCCGACTGAAAAATCAAGGCGTGGGTCTACATTCGTGGCCAAACCATCCGCTACGGTCATCAGATTCGAATTGTTATAGGATTCAGGAATAGGAATACCATTATTATCTGTTTTAAATGAATTCACCAAATTCTGACTAGGCTGAAAAAACCCGTCACCACTATATGCTGGGCCTCGGGGAGCGTTCAGCAAATTACTCCAGTTGATACGTCCAAGATCTGTCCCGTCTGAGATCGAGTATTGAACAGCAAAGACAGACTCTACACTATTGTCAAATTCACCCATGGAGAGTTGTTGAAAGTCTTGAAGCAAATCATAACCCCCGGCCGAAATCACCTCGTCACATTGTGTTACCACATCATTCAATAAGCTCTGATCAACGCTTGCAAACGTATTATCCGGGTTTTGTTTATAAGCTCTGTACAAATTTACTTTGGCCTGGTAGGCAATCGCAGCATATTTGGTAGCCCTACCGGCTTCTACTTGTTCTACAGGCAGTAATGCCGCAGCGGCGCCAAACTCAGCCGCAAGCTTTTCAAGAATCTGGTCTCGGGTAAATTCGACATTGGAGATTTTAGGATAATCAGCGATTTCCACGTTTTCATCAAAATATGGGATCTTATTAAAAAGCCGGCTTAGTTCGAAAAAGAAGTGTGCCCTTAAAAAGCGCATTTCTCCCAACCTGACATTCTTTAAGGGAACTTGGGCTTCCGTTACGGCGTTTAACCTACGGATTGCATTGTTGGTACGCTGAACACTTCGGTAAAGACTAAACCATTTCCGGTCTAATAAGCCATTAGAGGCAAATACTCCGGTGAAAGTTTCAAATTGGTTAAACTCGCCGATGTCACCAATCCCGCCGCCACCTTTGTAGGCAGTCTCTGCGCGTACATCTCCATAAACCCAATTCGTTGTAGGCGACAGGAAAGTTCCGTCGCTTCCTTCCGGTCCAGCAAGGGCTGCATAAGAAGAAATGCATAGGGCTTCAATACCCTCCGGGGAATTAAGTAACTCGTCACTTAGTTTTCCTTTTGGTTTGCTGTCAAGAAAGTCTTTTTTGCAGGAGGTCAATACAACCATTGCCGCAAATACTATGTATTTAAATTTCATGATTTTTAAATTATAATGATCGATTAAAATCCAAAGTTCAATCCGAAGGTGAAGGTTCTTGGCAATGGATATGGATAGCCAAGACCCTCAGGGTCTGCACCTTTATATTTGGTAATTGTAACTAGATCCTGTCCCTGGATGTACATACGTAGATTTCTTAGTTTAACTTTATCAGCCAATGACCTTGGTACCGTGTAGCCCAATTGAATATTCTTTAACTTCAGGTAAGAACCGTTTTCTATAAAATACTGGGAGGTCCTATTCTCTTCGTTGATATTTAAAGCAGTTAAGGCAGGAATGTCGGAACTTGAATTGGTTGTTGGGTTCCAAGCATCTAACAATCTGGTACTATGGTTCCCGGTCCACAATTGAAAGAAATCTGTATAGAATTTTGAATTGTTATAAGCATCTCTTATCATTCCGTTTACAAAGAAAGAGAAATCAAAGGCTCTGTACCCTAAAGCAACATTTAGTCCACCTATAAATTTTGGCTGATCTGAGCCAAGCCATTCCATATCTCTATCATTAATCACCTGGTCACCGTTGGTATCCACATAGCGAATGCGGCCCAAACCTTTTCCTGGCTTGTTAATACCATCGTTAAGCTCTTCTGCACTGCGGTAAATGCCGTTTGTTCTAAACCCCAGCCAAGATCCTAATGGTTGTCCGACGATGGTCTTATCCTGTCCATTCCCACCTCCATAAGTATAAAGGATGTCGTCAGGCACAGCAGTCACCTTGTTTTTATATGCCGTTGCGGTGAATGTAAGGCTATAATTAAAATCTCTTCCTATCCGATCTCGCCAATTTAAAATCGCTTCAAAACCTTTATTACTCAAAGACGCCCCATTGTAGGCCATAGAGCCACCCTCTCCAATAATCCCGATATAAGGTCGGTCAATCAACATGTCGTCGGTTTTCTTGATGTAATAATCTAATGTGAGGCTTAACCTATCTTTTAACATCGCCAGGTCCAAACCAAGGTTTGTTTGGGTAGTAACCTCCCACTTAATATTTGGGTTTCCTGTCCGGTCCTTAATGATCCCGTTTGGAATTGTCCCTTGATTGATGCCCGAAATATCGTAACCGCCCATATTCAGGTTTGTAGAATACTTGGTATAGGTGGCTTCGTTGTCTAAGAGGTCATTTCCATTCTGGCCCCAACTAGCCCTCAGTTTAAGGTCGGAAATAAGGCTTTGACCCTTCATGAAATTTTCCTGACTTATCCTCCATCCGGCCGATACAGCAGGAAATACCGCTGCATTGTTGTTTTTTCCGAATC